>NZ_JBJGYX010000010.1:0-118550 GCF_054050195.1 Geodermatophilus sp. SYSU D00710 | reverse complement strand
TCAGCTACATCGAGGGCTTCTACAACCCACGGCGCCGGCACAGCCGGCTGGACAACCTCAGCCCGGCCGACTTCGAGAAGATGCTCACGACACAGAACGAGGCGTCCGCCTGACGGGGGTCACTTCAGGCCGCCCGTTGACGTCGTGCTCACTTGGTCGTGTGAGGCCGTCCCATAGTTGGGCGCCGGGAGCTGTGCTGTGGGCCGTTGCGTGTGCTTCGAGCACGAGGATCAAATTCGCCGTTCCCTGCAGCTCCTACGGGCGACCGCCTCCAGATGAGGAGGCGAGGGTCATGCAGGTCGAAGCCGACGAGCCCGAGCTGATTGAGCGGGTCGCGGCCTTGGATGTCGGCAAGGCCGAGGTGGTCTGTTGCGTGCGGATCCCCCGGTCCTGACGGGCAGCGGATGCAGGAGGTCCGCACTACTTCCACGATGACCGCCGCCCTGCTGGCGCTGGGCGACTGGAGGCTGGCCTCGGGGTGACCCGGGTGGTGATGGAGGCGACCAGCGACTACTGGCGCGCACCGTTCTATCTGTTGGAGGACCGCTTCGAGACCTGGCTGGTCAACGCCAAGGACGTCAAGCACCTGCCCGGGCGGCCCAAGACCGACCGGCTGGACGCGGTCTGGCTGTGCAAGGTCGCCGAGCGGCAGATGCTGCGTCCCAGCTTCGTGCCGCCGCCGGCGATCCGAGAGCTGCGCGATCTGACCCGCTACCGCGTCGACCTACTCGCCGAACGCACCGCGGAGAAGCAGCGAGTGGAGAAGCTGCTCGAGGACGCCCTGGTCAAGCTCTCGGCCGTGGTCAGCGACCTGTTCGGCGTCTCCGGCCGGGCCATGATGGCCGCCCTCATCGCCAGCAAACGCGATCCGGCGGTGCTCGCGAACCTGGCCCGCGGCACTCTGCGCAACAAGACCGAACGGCTGACCGAGGCGCTGACCGGCCGATTTACCGACCATCACGCGTTCTTGCTGAGCCAGATGCTGCGACGGGTGGATGCGATCACCGCCGATGTGGCCACGGTGCAGGAACGGATCGACGCCCAGATCGCCCCTTTCGCCCGGGCGGTGGCCCGCCTCGATGACATCCCGGGAGTCGGCCCCACGGCCGCGCAGGCGATCCTGGCCGAGGTCGGCCTCGACATGGCTCGGTTCTCGACTCCGGCGCATCTGACCTCCTGGGCCCGCTTCGCCCCCGGAGTCAGCGAATCCGCCGGCCGCAAGAAGGGCAACGCCGGCACCGGCCACGGCAACCGCTACCTGGCCCGCGTTCTCGGTGAGGCCGCGATCGGCGCCGCTCGCACCGACACCTTCCTGGGCGAGCGCTACGACGGATCGCCCGACGCCGCGGCAAGAACCGCGCGATCGTGGCGGTCGGACGATCGATCCTCGTCATCGTCTGGGCGCTGCTCTCCGACGATGACGCCCACTTCGTCGACCTCGGCCCGGACCACTACGCCACCCGCACCAATCCCGAACGCAAGGTCCGCCAGCACATCCGCGAGCTCCAGGCGCTCAGCTACTCCGTGACCCTCAACCCCGCCGCCTGACCACCGGCCCGGGGGATTTTCGGATCAGTTTGCTCGGTGAGGATCGACCGCACCGTGGAGACCAAGCTGGGCCCGGACAAGTGGGAGGCGCTCATGGGCCTCTCGGTCGGGTTCTGCTGCTTCTCGCCGGACGGCCGGGTCCTCATTCGACAGACGTACGGACCGCCATAAAACCGCCTCCGCCAAGCTCAACGACGCCCGGACACTGCGGCGGGGGACCTGTGGGGCACAGGCGCACTAGCGTTCGTCGTCCCGGGAGTGACCGGAACCCGCTAGATGACCCATTCCAAGGGTCAGTGGTCATAGGCGAGCAGTGACCGTGGGGTCGGCGCGCCGATCCGGTCGTTGTGCCAGATGGCGGCGGTCAGGGCGAGGACGCGTTGCAGGATGCGCACCCAGACCCCGGCGGGTGTGTGACCGCCGTGTTGTTCGAGGTCGAGCTGTCCTTTGAGGGTGTCGTTGATCGACTCGATCACCTGACGCAGCGGCTTGAGCAGATGGGCGCCGGAGCGGGGTTTCTCCTTGGCGCGGGCGGCGCACAGCCGGGTGATGCCCTCGGCGGCCAGCGTGTCTTCGAAGGCGCGGCCGTAGTAGTGCTTGTCGGCGATAAGCGTCTGCCCGGCGTGCTGCTCGGTCGGTGCGGGGTCGGCGGCCAGGATGCCGAGCAGCACCTGCCGTTCGTCGGCCTTGGCGCCGGAGACGGCGAAGCCGACCGGCAGGCCGTGCAGGGTGCACAGCAGATGCAGCCGCAGCCCCCAAAACAGCCGGGAGTGGCTGGCGCAGTAGCCGTACTCGGCCCAGCCGGCCAGCGCCGAGCGGTGCACCGCGTCCACCGAGCGGGCGCATTCGACCGGGGTGGAGTCGACCACCCACACGTCGTCGGCCCACAGGCTGGTGTCGCGGGCCAGCACGCCGATCAGCCAGCGCAGCGTGTCGGTCAGGGCGCGCAGCCGCTTGTTGTAGCCGGGCTGCTGGGGCAGATAGGGAAACAGCGGGCGCAGTTCGGCGCGGGCGTAGCGCAGCCAGCGGGCCTCGCTGGTGCGGCCCAGCAGGGCCTGCATCACCGCCAGGGTGATCATCTCAGCGTCGCTGATCCGCGGCTGGATGCCGATCGCGGGCCGGGCCGGGGCGTGATCGGGAAAGGCCTTCAGCAGGTCGTCGGTGCGTACATAGAGTGCCGTGGCGAGGGTGTCCAGGTCGGCGTCCACGAGGACCTCCGAGGTCTGACGTTGGATTAGCAACGCCAGCGTGGGCACCCTCGCCCGACTCACTCAAGCCAGGCAGACCCCTTGGAATCGGTCATCTAGTCACGGCACGCTCGGCGGATCAGGGCAGTCGCCAGCCTCCGTACGGGGCGTCGGGCCGGAGCGGCGGGACGGCGTGTCCCGTCCGTTCCTCCCACTCCACCGGGTCGACGAACGAGACGCGCACCGACACCTCCGGGCGGGGTTTCGCAGCGGCGCCCGGGCGGAGCCGGACGGTCAGCTCCTCGCACGCCGGCGTACCCGCGGCGCGGGCGGCCCTGGACAGCGGCCACCAGGAGTTCTCTCCGCGGGCGATGCCCGGCACCGAGCGCAACGACGGGACGGGACGCCAGCCCGCGGACTGCCTGACCGCCTGCCCGGTCGCGACGTCGACGACCCCCTGCGATGACAGCGCCGCGGCCACCTGGATCTCCCGCGCCGGGGATCCCCTGTCCGGCAGCAGGCCGAGCCAGACCCCCTCCCCGTCGGGAACGGGGAGCAGCAGCCGTCCCGCCTCCTCCGTGTCGACGACGGGAAGCGCCCCCCAGCTGCGCGGCAGCTCGTGCAGCACCGACGTCCCGGTCAGGGGATACCGCTGGAACGACAGGGCCAAGCCCGGCGTCAGGGCGAACTCGAACGCCGGGCCGACGCCCTGGTCCGGCCCGCTCAGCCGCCCTCCCCGTGGCCACGCCAGAGGTGCGCTGCGGCTGTCGCAGGTATGCCGAGGCGTCGGGCCGCGTCCCGGACCTTGAGCGGCACTGACCGCGCGTCCCGAGGCGCCGGAAGGAATCCAGTCTGCAGCGAGAACGTGGGCGCTGGGAACTCTGCTTGAGCTCCGACCGCAGCCGGCTGCGCCTCTCGCGCGGGCGTCGGTCGCTGTCGTCCTGCCCGCTTGTACCCGTCCAGCCATGCCTGCAGTTGTGCCGCGTGCGCGGACTTTGTTGCATCGTCGACGGCCCACACCAGGAACGGACCCAGGCGCGTGGATGCGTGTACCCGCTCCCAGACCTGCTGGGAGACGAGGTCCGGCCGGTCGTACGAGGCTTCGACGATCAGCTGCCAGCTCGCGGTGAACGACGGCGGGGCCGTGAACGGGTCCGTGGCCCGAAGCCGGCCATCGTTACAGCGCAACGACAACGCTTCTACGTCAGGGTGATTGCGACCGAGGAGGTCCCGCAGCCGCAGGACCGCCGTGTCGTAGACGTCGCCGAGCGGGACACCGGTCCAGCGCTCCTGAGAGATTGTCCGGAGGAGCAAGTGACATCCAATGATGGTCGCTATAGGGTCCGGATGCTCCTCGAGTAGCACCCGGCGCAAGACTTCTCCTTGTCCACCTGAGAAGACGTTGCGCCCGTGGACGAGGGCCAGGCGTGCGGCCTCGAGGACGTCGTCCCCGCTGCCACCCGTGCTCAGTTTCTCCTTCCGCATGAACAGCGCGAGATCATCCGGCTCGAGGACGTCGCCGGACGTCGGGCGGTCCTCGTCGCGCCAGGCCCCGCCAAGGCCCGCGGTCCGTCGCAGCACCACCTGTGTGAGCCAGCCTGGCGAAACGGTGAAGGCGGCCTCGTAAGTGGCCCGGTCCAACTCCTGGCGCAGGAAATGAGTCCCCGGATCGACCGGCTGCTGCCAGACGGCAATCGGGTCGTCGCGCTCGTCCTGGACCTCGCTCCGCTCGGCAAGATCGGTCACCGTGGCACCCTCCGCAGCGACGTACCCCAGTCCCTTCATGGGGTGTGGGAGGTTCGCTTGCTCGCTCACCGGCGCCCAGTAGCGCACCATCACCGAGATCGACGCAGCCGGCGTCTGAGCACCATCCCCGGACGGGCGCATGGGATCCGCAGCCTCCCTGAACAACTCGGCATGGTGCTGGTTCACCGGTACACCGGCGTCCAGAGGTGCCGGGGACTCCAAGACAGGCACGAGGCCCATGCCGTCGAGGACGAGATCCCGGTCGAGGAGCACAACTTCCTCTGAAGACGTCGTCATGTCCCGGCCAATCTGTGCCCTGAGCTTGTAGACCCCAGGACTTTCCCGCCCGCGGAGGCCACCAGTACCGCTCGCCACCCACCCGAACTCATCGTCAATCACGACAACCGTTGTGGCTGGATTCGACGTGGTTACCTCCAGGTCGAACAGTTCGGAACCGGCGGCGGGCTCGACCGCCGGACCCCTGCGATCGATCGTCGCCTCGACGGGGCCGGCTCCGGTGACCTGGAAGCCGTCACGCAGTCCTGCGGCTGGCACCTCCGCCACGTAGAGCCCACGGACCAGCCCGCCCGACCACTCCGGCCCGCCCAGCGTCGCGGTGAGTGCGCGCTGATGCGGCGAGCCGGACCATATGCGCAGCTCTTCGCCGGCGGCGGCCGCCGGGATATGCAGCTTCACCTCCAGGCTCGGGCGCTCGTGCAGGCGCTTGAACTCAAGGCCCTCGTCGGCGCGGATGAAGGGGTGCAGGTCGACTGCGGACGAGGTCCGCACGCCATCAGGAAGTGCTTCGGCCATCGCGTTGTGGAGGAAGCTCTCGAGGCTCTTGCCCGTGACCCGAGCGCGGCGGTTCGCGGCGCGCCCGCGCAGACCCTCGAGTAGCGTCCAGGTGAAGACGCCGTGGACCTGCCCGTCGACCATCTCGGCTTCGAGTGCCCGTTTGGTCTGCGCCGCGAGCGCGATGAACGCAGGCCCCGGGACAGCCGTGCCGATCTGGACTCCCATGGGCACCGGCTGCGGGGGCACGGACTGCATAAAGTTCATGCAGGCGTCCACCCAGAGGACTGACTCCTGGAAGCGCTGCGCGGTCCTGAACCAGCGCAGGTAGTCGTGCACGTAAACATGCGCGAATTCCTCGCGGGTCGCGTCGGCTGTGAAGACGGCCGCCTCCTCCAGTTTCGGCGCGAACCCGTGACCGGAGAAGTAGAGGTATAGCCGCCGTCCCGGTCGCTTCTTCGTCCGCCGGGCCAGGCTTACCAGCTCCTGGCGGATCCGCGCACTGGCGGGCTGCGGATCGCTGCTCAGCGATTCGAAGTCCGCCGTCCGCAGCACTACGACGTTGCCGGGCGGCACATGCCCGCCGTCTTCGTCGATCAACCAGTCCCGGACCGCGCTCGCGTCGTTGTCCGGCCCCTGCAGATCGGGGAAGAACTCCGGTTCCGAATAGCGCGAGATACCGACGACCAGCGCGTAGTCGTCGACTTGGGGCGCCGCCCCAGGCGTCACCACGGGTATGCCTTATGGATGAACTCCATGTCGGTGCCGGAGAGCTCGCCGTTGAGGCCGACGGAGAAGCCGTCGGTCGTCCAGGACGCCGGGATCGGGTACATCATGATCGACTGCGGGTCGAGGTTGGTCGCGTTGAGCTCCTCGGGCTCGTAGCGCTTGAAGATGTTGTTCTCGATGGTCCCCTCGTCCCAGTTGTTCGGCGGGCCCGAGAGGTCGGCGATCACCGCGGCCCGGTTCCAGTTGATGGGACGCAGCGGGTTCTGGTGCTCGTGGATGAGTCCGAGCGCGTGGCCGAACTCGTGCAGGACGACCCGCCGCAGCTCGTCGTCGTCCGAGTCGGGCGTCAGCCATCCGTAGTTCATGGTCGGCTCGCCGACGGCGATGTCGTGGGCAACCGTTCCCAGGTACGACCAGGACCCGTTGCCGTGGACGAACCTGATGCGGACGTCGGCCTGCTGGTCGCCGTCGTCGACGAACTGGAGCTCCAGGTTGGCCATGGACGGTCCGACCCACTCCTCGGCGACCGAACGCACCCGGTCCTTCAGCGAGGACTCGCCCTCGAGGAACGACACCCGCACCTGGGTGCCCGGCTGCCACTGGAACTGCTCGATCAGCGCTGCCTTGGTCTGCATCTCCGTCGGCTGCGACGCGATGGCGATGCAGTAGTGGCGGGCGTTCTCCGTCATGGCGGTCTCCTAGCGGTGATAGATGAGCGGTCGTCCGGGAGGTGCGTCCCCGCCGCCGGCGTGGAGGAACGGTTCCGGCGTCCCCGATCGCGGAGCACCCCCGATCAGTGGAGGCGTCGGCCCCCGTCCGGGATACACGGATCCGGTTCCCACAGCGCCACTTCCTCGGCCCACGGCGGAGGACGGCGATGCGCACACGTGCCCACGTCCCCCCGCCGGCTGTTGCTCGGCGACGGAAGGGTCGTGCGGCCGACCGTCGCGCACCAGCACTCCGTGCGCCGACCGGCCGACTCCCCCGCGGCGACGACGTTCCGTCACTGAGCGATTACCGGCGCAAGGCGCAGCGTCCATCGGGCCCGTACTGGACCTCCGTCGTTCGGCGGCCCCGGGATGGGGTGGTCCAGGTCGAGTCGTCGCTCTTCCAGCCCACCCATGGCGCTCAAGGCGAGCGGAAGGCACGGCATCCGCCCGACTTGGCGCTGACAGCCAAGATACCGCTGCAAAATCCCGCCTTCGAAGCTGACTGTGCGGGGGTGACGTCCCGCCCGGTGGTGTAGCTCGCGGCCGGGTGGAGGTTCTGCGGGTTGGACTATGACGCGATCAGGGCGGGCTGCGCCACCTCCTCGTCGGGTTGGTTGAGCAGGCCATGGAACCTTCGGAGAGGTAGCGGCGATCGCTCACCTGCCACTCGTCGTGGGCCTCGACCAGCACCGCTCCGGCCAGGCGCAGCAGCGCGGCGGGGTTGGGAAAGACGCCGACGACGTCGGTGCGGCGCTTGATTTCCTTGTTCAGCCGTTCCAGCGGATTGGTCGACCAGATCTTTTTCCAGTGCCCGATCGGGAAGCCGGTGAAGGCCAGCAGTTCGTCGGCCGCCTCGCGCAGCATCGCTTCGACCTGGGGGAACTGCCGGCCGAGCATGCCGGCGATGACGTCGAGCTGGGAGTGCACGTGCTCGGCGTCGGGCTGGGCGAAGATGGTGCGGATGGCCGCGGCGACCATCTCGGCGTTGCCCTTCGGAACCCGCGCCAGGACGTTGCGCATGAAGTGCACCCGGCACCGCTGCCAACCGGCGCCAGCAGCACGGCGGCGATGGCGGCCTTCAGGCCGGTGTGGGCATCGAAGATGACTAGCTGGACCCCGGCCAGCCCGCGGGCCTTCAGGGTGCGCAGGAACGCCGTCCAGAACGCGCCGTCCTCGCTGTCGCCGACGGCGAACCCGAGCACCTCGCGATGCCCGTCAGCGGCCACCCCGGTGGCGATCACCACCGCCTGGGAGACCACCCGGCGGTTGACTCGCGCCTTGCAGTAGGTCGCGTCGAGGAACACGTACGGGAAGGCCTGCTCGGCCAGGCTGCGGTCGCGAAAGGCGGCCACTTCCTCGTCCAGGTCGGCGCAGATCCGGGACACCTCGGACTTGGAGATGCCGGTGTCGGCGCCCAGCGCCCGGACCAAGTCGTCGACCTTTCGCGTCAAGACGCCGTGCAGATAGGCCTCCATCACCACCGCGAACAGCGCCTGGTCGATCCGCCGCCGGCGCTCCAGCAACGAGGGGAAGAACGAGCCGGCGCGCAGCTTCGGGATCCGCAGCTCCAGGTCTCCGGCGGTCGTTGTCAGGGTGCGCGGGCGGGAGCCGTTGCGCTGCGCGGTGCGGGTCTCGGTGCGCTCATGCGGCGCGGCGCCGATCACCGCGGTCAGCTCGGCCTCGATCAGCGCCTGGTAGATCGTGGTGGCCGCCGAACGGATGCGGTCATCGACATCGGCGGCTTTCAGTGCCTCCAGCAGCTCGAGCAGGGCAGACTGGTCCAGGGCCATCGCGTGGCCTTTCTCTGAGTGAACCTTGGCGGGAACACGCAGAACATCCACGCGGTGGCCCCTCGCACGCCAGCACTTCGCCGACGAGCTCAGGACTTCCGACCAGCTACACCACTTCCTGGGACGTCACCCTGTGCGGGTTCGATTCCCGTCACCCGCTCCACTGCGGGAAGCGTTCAGGTTTTCCCGCGAGACACTTGCGTCGGAAGGTTCGCCGTGCCGCTATGGCCCGCATCCTCCCGGCGAATGAGGGCCTCTCGATCGAAGCCGGCGCGGAACAGGTAGTCGACCGCAACCAGGGCTCAAGCAGACGTGTCCCTCGCCACAGCCCGAGCGCTGGGCTGGTCACTGCTGGCCTGAAGAGGGCTGGTCCGGCGGCTCGCGTGGCAGATGCAGAGCTATCCACAGCTCGGCTCGGCCGCCAGCGTGGTCCAGGTCGCGGTCGAGGGGGCGGCGGCGCGGTGCACACGCTTGCGCAGCGTGTGCCAGTGCACACCCAGGCGCTGCGGCCCGCTCCCACTGGCCGTCTTTGCCAGGCACCCGCACCGAGTCGACAAGGTCGCCGGCGGTGGCGGTCGGATGCGATCAGCGGCGCGAGCAGCATCGACGAAGGCTCGCGTCGGCGCGCGGTCGAGCAGGGCAACCAGCCCGGGCCGGCGAGGTCGGCAGCACCGGCCCGTCGGCCGCGTCCGTGCTCGGCGGCCTGCCGCGCCTGTTGGTAACTGCGCTACACAAGACGCCGTGAGCGTTGGCTGGACGGTTGTCGCCGTGATCGTGGGCTTGGTAGTGATGGTTGGGTCACTGGTAGCGCCGCCTCTTCGAGTGAAGACCGGGCCTCCCGGCACTTCCCGGCGCCGCGATCCGATTCGAATACGCCTTCGACGGCGGCGCCTTCTGCTGCTTGGCTATCTGGCCTTGATCGGCATCGCGGCGGTTGTCTACGTCATCGGCATACTCCCATCAACGTTGACCAGACACCCGGAGATCGCAGACGCCGCAGCTCGGCACCAGGCAATCGCTCAAACTCGCAATAGCCTGGTGGCTATCTTGGCGGCCGCAGGCGCACTGGGAGGGCTCGCCTACACCGCACGCACCTATCGACTCAGTCGAGAGGGGCAGATCACTCAGCGCTACGCCGCGGCTATCCAGCTGCTAGGGAGCGAAAGGCCAGAAGTGCGCCTCGGAGGCATATATGCGCTCGAGCGGTTGATGCGGGACAGCCCTTCCGACCAACCGACCATTGTGGAAACCCTCGCCGCATATGTCCGCGAGCGCACGCCATGCTCACCCGAGCCCACATCAGGTGGCTCAGATCTCAAAGGTCCGACGCAAGACGTACAGGCCGTCCTTACTGTTCTGCGACGCCGGCGTCCGACGGTGGACGAAGGCTCCATCGACTTGACAGAGACCAATCTCGCTGGTGGCAACCTTTCCGACCCGGACTACTATGGGAAGGCAGCCGATCTCCGTGGCGCGCTGTTGAACAACTCGAACTTGAACGGTGCCCGACTTGACCGCGCAAATCTATTGCTCGCCGAACTGCAGAATTCGAACCTGTCCGGCGCCGTCCTCTCGGGTGCCGACCTGACATATGCCGACCTCTCCAACGCTAATCTGGCGGGGGCTCAACTACAGGATGCAATATTGGAAAAGGCACGTCTACACAGTGCCGACCTCAGCAATGCCCAACTCGGCGCAGCCAATCTACTGTCTGCCAACCTCTCCTTCGCCAATATGGCGGGTGCTTGGCTGATCGACGCAGACTTCAGACTCGCAGTCATGAACGGCACGATATTGTCAGGTGCGAGAGTGACGTCAGGAGCGCTTGACCATCAACAGATGGCGTCGGCAAGGATATCAGGAATCGAATGGCAAACGCCTTCCCCTGATAAGCGCCACCACTGACTGTCGGCAACCTCCACTTGACCATGGAATGCAGGCCACTGACCCGAAGCGACGACGTGCTGGGAGCCGGTCCCCATGCTCGAGCGGCCACATGAACTAAGGTCGCTGAGATTGACCACGGTGTACGCGGCCACCCCGTCTACAAGGCGTGTTCGATGCTGACCGCACGTTGAGCGCTTTCCATGCGCGTGCGGAGTGGGCCATCGCAAGCGGGTCGCCCGGCTGATGCGCCTGGGCGCCATCGAAGGAGTGCACCGCCGGCGGCGCGGCAAGTACGGCCGCCGGGCCGCCTCGACGGCGACCGCGCCGGACCGGGTCGAACACGACTTCACCGCCACCGCGCCGAACCAGTTGTGGGTCGCCGACATCTCCCAGCCGCGTGGTGCTCGACGCCGTCGGGATGGCCATCACCAGCCGCCGACCCGCGGCCGGAACGGTGCATCACACCGACCGCGGCAGCCAGGGCGGATTCAATCGGTCGACGCAGCACCGGCTTGTTGCAGGGCACGCCGCCGCGCTGTTTGCGGCGAACAGCGTTGTGGCAGCCCGGGTCGGGTGGTCGGAGGACGCGCGTCGAGCCCCATGGCCCTGGTCGGGTGCCCGAGCCGCGGATAGGCTCCCGCCGACACGAGGGGGGGCCATGCCAGTCGTCACCTCCTGGCCTGGGGTCTATGTCGAGGAGGCGCCCGGGGGCGCCCGGACGATCCCTTCCGCTTCCACGTCCGTCACGGCCTTCGTGGGACGCGCGCTGCGCGGGCCCGTCGACGAGCCCGTGTCGTGCACGAGCTGGAGCGACTTCCGGCGCCAGTTCGGCGGGTTGTGGGCCGGGTCGGAGCTGGGTTATGCGGTGGCGCAGTTCTTCGACAACGGCGGCGGGCACGCCGTCGTCTCCCGGGTGGGCGCCGGGGCCGAGCCGGCATCCGCAGACCTCCCGGCCGGTTCGGGAGCGGGCTCGCTGGCCCTCACCGCCGCCGACCCGGGCAGCTGGGGCCGCAACGTGCGGGTCACCGTCTCCCACGGCACCCCCGGCACGGTCACCGCGACGACCGACGACGCCACCTTTCACCTCACGATCGAGGAGATCGACCCCGCGGCTGCGGCCGTCGACGGGGTCGACCGCGCCGTCGTCGCTCGTGAGACCTTTCCGCGGGTGTCCGTCGACCCGGCCGCGCGCCGGTTCGTCCGGCACGTTCTCGAGCAGCAGTCCCGGCTCGCCCGGGCGGCCGGTGTGCCGCAGCGCCGCCCCCGCGCCGTCGACCGCCAGGAGCTCGGTGGCGGCTCCGACGGCAGCATCGCCGCGGCTACCGACGAGGAGCTCGGCCGGGCGATCGACGCGCTCGAGCACGCCGACGTGGTCAACCTGCTGTGCGTGCCCCCGATCGACCGGTCGACGCCCACCACACCGGGCACCTGGAGCCACGCCCTTGACTGGGCCGAACGCCACCGGGCCGTGCTCCTGGTGGACCCGCCCGAGGAGTGGCGCGACGCCGCCACCGCGGCCCGGCTGACCGGGCGGATGAACCTCCGCAGCGCGAATGCGGCCTTCTACTTCCCTCGCGTCGTCGGCCCCGACCCGCTGCAGCAGGGCCTGACCCGCCCGTTCGCGCCGTGCGGGGCGGTCGCAGGGGTCCTCGCCCGTACCGATGCCCAGCGCGGGGTGTGGAAGGCACCCGCCGGCACGGAGGCGGCCCTGGTCGGGGTGGACGGGCTCGAGCTCCCTCTCACCGACGCCGACAGCGCCGCGCTCAACCCCCTCGGAGTGAACGGGCTGCGCGACCTGACTGTGGTGGGCCCGGTGGTGTGGGGGGCCCGCACGGGCCGGGGAGCCGACGTCATGGCGTCGGAGTGGAAGTACCTGCCGGTCCGACGGCTCGCGCTGCACATCGAGAACTCCCTTGCCCGGGGCACGCAGTGGGCAGTGTTCGAGCCCAACGCCGAACCGCTGTGGTCGCAGCTCCGGCTGTCGATCGGGACGTTCCTGCACGACCTGTTCCGGTCCGGCGCCTTCGCCGGCACGACGCCGCGGGAGGCGTACCTGGTCCGCTGCGACGCCACCACGACCACACAAGCCGACGTCGACACCGGGGTGGTCCGGATCATCGTCGGTTTTGCGCCGGTGCGGCCGGCCGAGTTCGTGATCCTCCAGTTCCAACAGTTCGCGGGTCAGGCGTCGGCGGCCTGAGCCGCCGACGTCCCGCGGAGAGGCGGCGAGCATGACCGCACCCACCGCGCCGGGCGTCCACGTCCTGGAACTGCCGAGCGGCAGCCGCGCGATCACGGGGGTCGCGACCTCCCTGACCGCCTTCGTCGGTCCCGCGCTGCGTGGCCCGGCGGATCGTCCGACCGAGATCGGGAGCTGGCCCGAGTACGAGTCCCGGTTCGGCGGACTGTGGCACGACAGCACGGCGAGTCACGCGGTACGGCACTACTTCCTCAACGGCGGTGGCCAGGCACTGATCGTCCGCGTGACCAACGGCGACCGGACGGTGCTCCGTGTCCCGACAGCGGTGGCCGCGCTCACCGGCTTCCACCACCTGCGCGCGACCGTCGACAAGGCGTCCGGCCACACGTTCACCCTGACCCTGCAGGCCGAAGACGCAAGTGACGCGATCCTGGTGAAGGACGGCAACCCGTATCGGGTTACGGGTGAGGTCGATCTGGGCGGCGACCAGGCGTCGACGATCGGCGGGATGAAGGCCAACGACACCGCGTTGGCGGAGGTCGTGGGCGGGCCGCTCACCGGCCTGCCGCCGCTCGGTGCGGCTACCAGCGCGCCCGGGCCGGACGCGCGGCACACGGTGACGTTCGGGTCGGCCGCCGAGACAGCCCGGGCCGCGGTGCCCGTCGGCCTGCGGCTGCGGCCCACCACCCAGGCCCAGGCGCTCGCCGGGTTCGATCGGCTGCGAGCGTCGGTCGCGAATGCGGACGCCGCGGCGGGCACGTTCGACCTGACGATCTCGGCGGTCGGGTCGGACGGCACCCCGCTGGCGTCCGGCGACAAGAAGTACACGGTCACGTCGAGAGACCTGCGCCCGGCGGAGGCTGCCGAGAAGATCCGCGACCTGCGAACGGAGACCGACCCGCCCGTGGGGCTGGCGGAGGTCGTCGGCACCCCGTGGGGAGGCGTCCCGCCGGACGGCGACGTCGACGGGTCGTCGCAGAACGATCTCCTGCTGGTGACCGAGTTCCTGCACCTGAGCGCCGCCGACCCGGGCGGCTGGGGCGACCGGGTGACCGCGACGGTCACCACCGACGAGGCGGCGCTCGGCACCTTCCACCTGACGCTCACGGAGCGGGACCCGGCCGCCGGCGTCGTCGCCGAGGAGGTCCACTACGGGGTCAGTACCGACCCGACCGCGCCGCGCTGGTTGGGTCGGCTGCTGGAGTTGCAGTCGCGTCTGGCCCGCCTGGACCGGGTGGCGGCCGCCTCCGCGCCGGCCGCGGTTGCAGAACCGGTCCGGTTCCACGGCGGCCGCGACGGTGGCACGCCCCGCCTCGGGCCCGACGTCCTCGGCGACCCCTCGGGCCCGACCGGGATCCACGCCCTCGCTCGGACCGACCTGTTCAACCTGCTATGCCTCCCGCTGCCGTCGTGGTCGGAGGCCGACGCGGCAGCTCGCGACCTCTGGGACAAGGCGGCCGTCTTCTGCGCGAAGCACCGGGCGTTCCTGCTGGTGGACCCGCCCGACGAGTGGGCCGCCCCGGCGAGCGCCGGGGACCGCGCCGCGGCCTTCGGTGTCCGCAGCGACGACGCCGCGCTCTATTACCCGCGGGTCCGGGTGCCGGACCCGTTGCAGGAGGGCCGGTTCCGCGATTTCCCGCCCTGCGGGGTGGTCGCCGGGGTGCTGGCCCGCACGGACGCACAACGGGGCGTCTGGAAGGCGCCCGCGGGGATCGACGCCGCGCTGCGCGGCGTCACCGAGCTGGCCACTCGGCTCACCGACGAGCAGCAGGGGGTGCTGAACTCCCTCGGGGTCAACTGCCTGCGCACCTTCCCGGTGTACGGGCAGGTGGTGTGGGGCGCGCGGACGCTGAACGGCGCGGATCTGCAGACCTCGGAGTGGAAGTACGTGCCGGTCCGGCGGCTGGCGCTCCACCTGGAAGAGAGCCTGCTGCGCGGCAGCCGTTGGGCGGTGTTCGAGCCCAACGGCCCGGGGCTCTGGGCTCAGCTGCGGCTGTCCGTCGGGAGCTTCCTGCACCAGCTGTTCCGGCAGGGTGCCTTCGCCGGCACCACCCCGCAGCAGGCGTACTTCGTCCGCTGCGACGGGGAGACCACCACCGACTCCGACGTCGCCCGCGGCGTCGTCAACGTGATCGTCGGATTCGCCCCGCTGAGGCCGGCCGAGTTCGTGATCATCAGGTTGCAGCAGCTGGCCGCCCAGGCCGAGCAGTGAGAGGAACGCGCCACCATGCCCCAGTTCACGGTAAACACCCAGCGCTTCGACCCGTACAAGAACTTCAAGTTCCGGGTGCGGTGGGACGGCCGCTTCGTGGCCGGGGTGAGCAAGGTGAGTGCGCTGAAGAGGACCACCGAGGTGATCGACCACCGCAGCGGTGGCGACCCGAGCACGGTCGTACGGGCGCCCGGCCAGTCGAAGTACGAGGCGATCACCCTCGAGCGCGGCGTCACGCACGACCGGGACTTCGAGCAGTGGGCCAACAAGGTCTGGAACCACGGCGCGGGCATGGGCGCCGAGGTGTCGCTGCGTGACTTCCGCAAGGACATCATCCTCGAGCTCTACAACGAGGCCGGCCAGCTCGCCGTGGCCTACAACATCTACCGGTGCTGGGTGAGCGAGTACCAGGCGATGCCCGAACTCGACGCCAGCGGCAACGCCGTGGCGATCCAGACGTTGAAGCTCGAGAACGAGGGCTGGGTGCGCGACGTGGCGGTCACCGAGCCCACCGAGCCGGTCTTCACGGTTCCGGAGTAGCCGTGCAGGTCGGGCTGTCCGGCGCGCAACTGCTCGACGTGTGGGAGCAGGGCCAGGGCCGCGACCCGATCGACCGCGGGTTGGTCATGTGGCGCGCGGCCGAGCCGGACGTCCACGGTGACGAGCTCGCCGCCGCGCCGCTCGGGCGCCGCGACGCCGCGCTGCTCCGGCTGCGCAGGAGTACCTTCGGCCCGCAGGCCGAGTGCTTCGTCGTCTGCCCCGACTGCGGGGAGCAGTTGGAGTTCGCCGTGGACGTCGACGCGCTGGTCGTCGACCCGGCCGCCTCGGCCGGACCGGCGTGCGTCGCTGTCGGGGACTGGCAGGTGCGGTTCCGGCTGCCGGGAACGGCAGACCTCCAGGCGGTGGGCGGGGAGCCGGACCCGTGGCTGGCGCTGGCCCGCCGCTGCGTGGTCGACGCGGAGCGGAGCGGTTCGCCGGTCGCCGCCACGGAGCTGCCCGTCGAGGTCGCCCACGAGGTGGACGCGTGGATGGGCCGGCTGGACTCGCAGGCCGAGCTGCTGCTGGAGATGGCCTGCGCCGGCTGCGGCAACCGCTGGAACGGGCGCTTCGACATCGGGACGTTCCTGTGGCGGGAGATCGAGGTGGCCAGTCGCCGCCTGCTGGCCGAGGTCGACACGCTGGCCCGGGTCTACGGCTGGTCCGAGGACGCGATCCTCGCGCTCCCTCCGGCCCGTCGGCGCAGCTATCTCGAGCTGGTGGGGGCGCTGTGAGCTACCTGCGCACGCTGCTCGCCGGCCTCGCCGCCGCGGCGGAGCCGACCCCGCTGGTCCGTCCGGCCGACGCGGTCGTCGGACTGCCCGAGCCGACCGACCAGGTCGAGTCCACCCTCCCTCCGCCCGCATCCCCACCAGCCCGACCAGCCCGACCGGCACCCCCCGCGCCGGTCGAGGTCCGCACGGACCGACCCGCCGAGCGGGCGGCCGAGCAGCCGCCGCGGTCGCCCGCCGTCGTCCCGGTCCCCGCCGAACACCCGCCGGGCCCGCCGGACCCGGCGCCGCCGGCGACCGTCGTCGTGCCGGCGCTGGTCCCGGTCCTGGCGCCGCCACTCCCGGTCCACGAGGTGATCCGGGAACGGCACACCGAACACGTCGTCGTCCGGGAGGTGGCGGTCCCGACGCCGGCCACGCCACCCGCTGCCGTCGCGCCGATCCAGCCGCTCGTCCGGCCGGCGCAGCTCTCCCGAGCTGACCGCCCGGAGCCCCCCCGGCCACCGGCCCCTCGCCGGGCCGCTTCACCGACACCGGCCCGCGCGTCCGCGCCCGTCGAGCTGCCCACCGTGGAGGTCCGCATCGGCCGGGTCATCGTGCGCACCGAGGGGCCGCCGGCCGCTCCGCCGGCACGCCCGAGCGGGACGGCGCCGCCGACACCGCTGGCCGACTACCTCGCCGCCCGGTCGGACCCGCGATGAGCAACGCGCTGGCGATCGCGACGGTGACCGGGGTGCTCCGCTCCCGGATGCAGGCGCTCATCGACGCCGCCCGGCTCTCCGGCTTGGACGTCGTCGCCGCCCCGCCCCAGGACGACAGCAAGCCGGGCGTCTACCTGCACCTCTACCAGGTCCTCCCGAACGGCGAGCTCCGCAACCAGCACCTGCCGGAGCACGACACCCGCGGCGCGCTCACCCGCCCGCCGCGGCTCGCGGTCGACCTGCACTACCTGCTGAGCTTCGTCGGCTCGCCGAGCACGCACGACGCCGAACGCCTGGCCGGGCTCGTGTTGACCGGGTTGAACGAAGGCCCGGCGCTCTCGCGGGACGAGATCGCCGACTTCGTCGCCGCGCTCCCCGAGGGGCACGTGCTCGCCGCCTCCGACCTGAGCGACCAGGTGGAACGCGTGCGGCTGACCCTGCTGCCGCTCGACGTCGAGGAGCTCTCCCGGCTGTGGGGCATGTACGGCCAGGCGCGGCACCGGCTCTCGGTGGCGTACCGGGCGTCGGTGGTGATGCTGGACGCGCAGGTCCGGTCAGGCGCCGCGCTGCCCGTCACCCGGGCGCCCGAGGTGACGGTCGTCCGGCTCCGCGCACCGCAGATCACCGAAATCCGGTCGGCAGCGCGGGCCCAGCCGGTGGTCCGGTTCGGCGAGCGGATCATCATCCGCGGCTCGGCCCTGCGGGGTGACGAGACACGGGTGACGGTGGGGGCGGCGTCCCTGCGGCCCCCGGCGGAGTCGCTCACCGACGCGGAGATCACCCTGGCCTTCGACGCCGCCTCGGGGCTGCGCGCCGGGGTCGCGGCGGTCCGGGTCGTGCACCGGATCGCGTTGCGCGACGGGAGCACCCGGGACGGCCCCGCCTCGAACGTGATCCCGGTCGCGCTGGTGCCGGCGGTGCGCACCGCGGATCCGCCCACCGAGGCCGGCGCCGAGGGCACGCTGCGGGTGCGGCTGGTCGTCGAGCCTGCCCCGATGGCCGGCCAGGCGGTCGCTCTGCACCTCACCGGCACCGCCGGCCAGGGGTCCAGCACGTGGACCGCGTGGACGGAGAGCGACGGCGTCGTCTCCTTCCTGACGTCCGGGCTGGCTGCCGGCACGTATCTCCTGCGGGTGGAGACCGGCGGTGCGCTGAGCCTGCTCGAGGCGGACGCGACGAGCGGCGAGCTCGCCTCCCCGAGCGTGACGGTGAGCTGACCGTGCCGGCCGTCGAGGAGCTCTCCCGCGACGACTTGAGCGCTGCCCTCGTCGCGGTTCACGAGCGCCTGCGGATGACCGCGGAGAAACGCGCCCGAACCCCGTTGCCCGATCCTCGGCCCGGCTCGGTGCTCGCCGAGCTCACCGCCGCGTTCGACCTGACCCCGTTCGAGCGGGGGGTGCTGCTCCTCTCGGTCCTGCTCGAGTTGCACCCCGGCGTCGACACCGAGTTCGCCGCGCTCAACGGCAGCGACCAACGCCCCTGGCCGACGTTCGGGCTCGCGCTGGCCGTGCTGCCGGGCCCGGACTGGAACGCCCTGCTGCCGACTGCACCGCTGCGGGCCGCCCGCCTCGTCCGGCTCTCCTCCGGTGAGGTGCTGACCGACCGTGCGGTCCTCGTCGAGGAGCGGGTGCTGCACGCCCTCATGGGAGCCCACTACCTGGACCCGCGCGTGGCGCGGCGCGTGGTGATGCTCCCGCGTCCGGGTGTGCTGCCCGCCGGCCACGCCGCGGTGGCCGACCGGCTGCGGGCTGCGTGGGGGGCCGAGCGGGTCCACCTGTGGTGCGAGGTCCCCGCTGACGGCATGGCCATCGCCGCGGCGGCCGCGGGCGACCGGATGGCCCTTCGGCTGCCCGCATCCGCCGCCCCGGCGGACCCCGAGGAGACCGAGGAGTTCCTCGCGCTGTGGGCGCGGGAGTGCCGGCTGCAACCGCTGTGCCTGGTGGTCGACCTCGAGGACGCCGGCGACCCCGCCGCCCGGCGTGCTGCCCTCGACGTCGCGCGGCGTGCGGAGGGGCCGGTGGTCAGCTGCGGGGTCGTCCCGCGCGCGGGTGAGCCGCTCAGTCGGCTGCGGGTCGGCGACCCGCCGTTCGCCGAACAGCTCGCGCAGTGGCGCGGCGCGCTGGGTGACCTCTCTCCCGAGGCCGGGTTGGAGCGGCTGGTGGCCCGGTTCCGGCTGGGCGCGGCAGCGCTGGACGCCGCGGTCGTGTCGACCCGGGCCGGCCTGCGGGCCGATCCCGGCGCCGACCCCGTCCTGCTGCTGGAGGACGCGGCGCGGGTGCAGGCGCATCCGGAGCTGGAGGACCTCGCCCAGCGGTCGGTCGCCCGCGCCCGCCTGGACGATCTCGTGCTGCCGGCCGATCAGCGCGCCGCGCTCGGGGCCCTGATGGCGCACTCGCGGGCCAAGGCGGTGGTCGACCACGTGTGGGGCTTCACGCCGCCCGGGGCGCGCGGTGGCGGCGCGGCCGCGGTCTTCGCGGGGCCGAGCGGCACGGGCAAGACGCTGGCCGCCGAGGCGCTGGCCACGGAGCTGCGGCTCGACCTGTTCCGGATCGACCTCTCGGCCGTGGTGAGCAAATACATCGGAGAGACGGAGAAGAACCTGCGCCGGGTGTTCGACGCCGCCGAGGCCGGCGGCGCCGTGCTGCTGTTCGACGAGGCCGACGCTCTGTTCGGCAAGCGCACGGAGGTGCGCGACAGCCACGACCGGCATGCCAACATCGAGGTCAGCTACCTGCTGTCGCGGATGGAGTCCTACGGCGGCCTCGCCGTGCTCACCACCAACCATCGCGAGCACCTCGACCAGGCGTTCCTGCGGCGCATCCCGTTCGTCGTCGAGTTCGCGTTCCCGGACCTCGACCTGCGCGAGCAGATCTGGCGGCGGATCTTCCCTCCGGGCGTGCCGCTGGACGGGGTGGATCACCGGGCGCTCGCCCGGCTGTCGGTGTCGGGAGGCAACATCCGCAGCATCGCGCGCAACGCCGCGTTCCTGGCCGCCGACGCCGGCGAGCCGGTCAGCATGCGGACCCTGCGCGTCGCGGCGGAGCTCGAGTCCGCGAAGCTCGGCCGCCCGCTCACGCCGGCGGAGGTACGCGGATGGACCTGACCCCGCTGACGTCCGCCACGGCTCCGTCCGTGACGCTCGTCGCCCTCACGATCGACGAGCTGGACCTCGGCGGCGTCCCCGCCGCCCGCCGGGACCTGGTGGCCGCCGTCTTCCAGCGGGAGCTGACCCGCCTGGTCACCGAGCGCGCCCCCCGGGCGGCCACGGGCGCCCACGACCGCGCGGCCACGGTCGTGGGTGCCCGGCCCGACGGCAACCCGCTGCTGTTCGGCGCGGCGCTGGCGCGGTCCGTGTACGCAGCGCTCGACCGGGAGCCGCGGTGAAGGAGCGGGCCGTCGCGCGTTCGGCGGACCGGGCGTGGGCCCCCCCGACCCGCCCACCGGTGCGCGCCGCCGCGCCACCTCCGGTCCACACGACGTCCCTGGCCGACCGGGACCCGGACGGGCCCACGCTGCTGGACCACCTGAGTCCCGGCCGGCTCGCGGGCCGGTGGACGCGCGCCACGCGGGACTCCGCTCGCCCGCTGCCGGGCCGCGCGGACCTCGAGCGCCGCTTCGGGGCGTCGCTCACCGGGGTGCGAGTGCACTCCGGTCCGGCCGTCCGGTCCCTCCTGGATCACCTCGACGCCCGCGGCGCGGCATCCGGCGACGTGATCCTGCTCCGCGACCCCGCCGACGCCGTCACCGCGGCCCACGAGGTCGCGCACGTCCTGCAGGCCGGTGGCCCGGGGGCGGGCGCCACCCTTCCCGCAGGGGTGCCGCTCCCTCCCGACCATCCGGCCGAGCGGGAGGCGGAGGCGCTGGCACGGCGGTCCGGGCCGGCGCGGCTGCGCGCCCGTCTCGTCCCCGGCGCGCTAGCGCTGCGTCGGACCGCGCTCCTCGTCCGCGACCCCGACCCTGCGGCCGGCGGGCCTCCCGCCCTCACCGACCTGCGCCCCGACCCCGCAGAGCCGGAGCCCGTCCCGGCTCGAGCCCCGGCCGAGGGCGTCGACCAGGAGGTGCCAGAGCCCGAGGCGCCCGAGGAACAGCCAGAGCCCGGGCCGGCGCGGGCCGTCGCCACGGAGGCGCCGGACACCGGGGAGGAGCCCGGCACCGGGGAGGCGCCGGGCCCTGCCGAAGCGCCGGCGACCCGGGCCGCACCCGGGCCCACCCAGGCAGGTGGGCGACAGCGCGCCGCTCCTCCCGCGCCCGCCCGGGACCGGCGCCTCGAGCTCCGGCAGGTCATCATCCAAACCCAGGGGACCTGGGACGCCGGCCGGCGGACAGTCAAGGGGCAGGACCTGGTGGACTGCCCGGCGCTCGCCACCGCGCCGGACGCGCGCCCCTTCGCCCGCGGCCCGCCACCGGCCGCCCCGCCCGTCCGTCCACGGGAGGAGCTGCCCGAACCCCAGCTTCCCGAGCCCGACACGACCGAAGTCGACCATGCCCGCGACGTCGTGCGACGGCAGGTCGACGTCGCTCCGGCGCGGGCCCCGCCGCCCGACCTCACCGCGCTCGACGACGACCAGCGGCGGGTCCGAGCCGACGGGCAACGCCGGCTTGACGACCACATCCGGGAGACCACGCGGACGCCCCTGCGCGAGGTCAGGTCGCCGGCCGTGGCCCGCGAGGGGTCCGCCGACCCTGCCCGCGCCCCGCCCGTCGAGCGGGCGTTCCGCGAGCGTGCGGACGAAGCCGCGGCGGCAGCGCGGCGCCAGGCGACGCAGGACTTCGGGGAGCGCCGCCTCGCCCCGGCGCGCGACCCCACCGCTGGGCACGACCGGCACCTCGACGGCGTCGAGGTGCCCGAGGTCGACGTCGACGGACAGATCCAGCAGGCCCGGTTCGACCTCGTCGCCACGGACCAGAACGTCGGCACGGTGCCCATCGGGCAGGTCGTGCTGGTGCCCGACGCCGACCTGGCGCGCCTGCGACAGCAGGCGGACGGGGTCGAGGACACCCGCGCCCGCGTCGACACCGACATCGAGAAGGCCCGGGGGGAACTGGGTCGGACCTGCGACGAGTCCGGCCGGGAGCGCGACGCGCTGCGGGTGCGGGCACGCGACGGCGTGGCTCGGCACCGTCGGGAGTGGACGACGGCGGGCGACGAACTCGTCGAACGCCGCGGTCGCGAGGCCCAGGAGATCCGCCGGTCCCGGCTGGCCACAGCCGACACCGTGCAGCGCGACGCGAACGCACGGGCCGACCGGGTGGTTGCCGACGCGCGCGTCGAGGCGTCTCGCCAGTGGGACGAGGCCCGCACCCGCGCACGGTCGGCCGCGCAGCGGAGCGCCGACCGCAGCTGGTTCCAGCGTGGACTCGACTGGGCCCGGGAGCAGATCGCGCGGCTCGTGGACTGGATCGACTCCTTCCTCGTCGCGGTCCGGCGCGCCATCACCGCGGTGCTGGACGCCGCAGCCGCGCTGGGCCACCGGATCGTCACCGCAGCGCACCGCGTCATCTCCGGCCTGCTGGACGGGATGGCCGCCCTGCTCGACCTGCTGGCCGCGAACCTGCCGGGCGAGCTGGGCGAGCTCGGGCGGCGGTACGTCGACCGCATCCACGCCTTCCTGGCGGACGCGCAGGCGGCGCTGGACGACTGGGCTGCCGACCTGCACCGCACGGTCGACCGGACTATCGACGGCCTGAAGACGGTCGTGCGCCAGGTGCTCGACGAGCTCCGGGCCGGCGTCCAGCAGGTCGCGGCCGACCTCGACGCGCTGCTGGCCAACGGCCTGATGGCGTTCCTCCGCCAGCAGTTCCCGACCCTGGCCGCCCTGCTCGACGACGGACTGGACGCGGCCGTCGACGCGGCCGCCGGCCGACTCGACGCGTGGGTGACCACCGCACTGGAGGTCACCGGCCTCGCCGACCTCGAACGCACCTTGGACGAGCTCCAGATCGACGCAGCCTGCGCGGAGCGCGCGACCCAGGAGTCCGCCGAGGAGCGGGTCGAGCGGTGCGCCGCGTTCCAGCAACGGCTCCAGGGCGCCTTGGCCGTCGTGGACGAGATGCTCGCCTCCCCGGCCGCGCAGCAGATCCAGGACTTCCTCCGCCGGCACGCGCAGGAGGAGGCGGCCGCACAGCTCGACGCCGTCGTCGACTTCTTCGACTTCGTCCACGCCGTCGCGGCCCCCGTGTACCGGTGGTGGGAGGAGATCCGCGCCGGCGTCGCGACGGTCCTCGACACGCTCGGCGAGGTGGCCCGGACGGTCTGGCGGCACGTCGCGGTCGCACTGGGCATCGACCCCGACATCGACCCGGTCGAGGCGCTGCGCCGCGGCATCCAGTCGCTCTGGGCCACCCTCGTCGACGGGCTGCGGCCGCTCCTCGACGGGTTGCGCGCGGCATGGCGCTGGTTGTCCGAGGAGAGCCCGTTGGCGCCGCTGTTCGACCTGTTCGCCCGACTGCCACAGCTATGGACAGCGCTGCAGGACCTCGCGGGGCGGGTGGTCTCGGGCGCCGGCGCCTGGCTCGCCCGGGCCGCGGAGACGCTCGCCGGCGCGGTCCTGCCACTCGTGACCGACGTCCTGCAGGCGGTCACGGAGTTGGCGCGGACCGCGGCCGGCGTGGTGAGCGCCTGGGGCTCGACGGTGCTCGGGGTCGTCGAGGCGATCCTCACCTGGAGGCCCGGTCTCGCTCTCCTGGACGCCGTGCTCCGGGCGGTCGACCGGATCACCGCGCCCGTGCGCCGGCTGCTCGCGGCCGTGCTGTCCTGCCTGACCGCGACGGTCCGCTTCGTCGCCGGGCTGCTGCGGGAGCTGGCCCGCGACGCTCGCAGGCTGCTCGACGTCGCGGTCGGACTGGTGCTCGCGCTGGCGACGTTCCCGGTCGGCCTGGTGGCGTTCCTCGCCGGGAACGTCTGGCTGCACGTGCTCCCCGACTGCTACAAGCCGGCGATCCTCAACTTCCTGCTCGACGTCGCGATCCGGTTCGTCCGGTTCCTGCCGGAGCCGGCGGACGTGGGCCTGCTGATCCTGCACCAGGGCCTCCTCAACTTCCTCCAGGGCCTGCGGGCCGCTCCGGATGCGCAGAAGGTGGGGGCCGTCGACCTGCTGGCGAGCCTCTACGCCGGCAACGCGGAGTTCGCCGCGGGGTTCATCGTCGGCACGCTCGCGGGTATCTGGGACTCGACCGCCGGCACGGTCGTGTTCCTGCTGCAGGCCGTGGTCTGGCTGATGCAGCTGCCGTTCAAGCTGACCTCCTGGGCCGTCGGGTCGGTCACCGGAACGCTGCGGCCCGAGCCCGGCGAGGACGGCGGCGGGGACGAGCCCGAGGCCGACGCGGCGTCGGTGGCCGAGACCACCGACCCGAGGGCCGACGTCCGCACAGCCGAGGAGGCGGTGCGGACGGGGTCGCGCGTCCTGCACCGCATGCGCCGCACCCGCACGCTCCACCGGGTCGCGCGGCGCACCGGGACCGGCCCGGTGCCGGTGGGGGAAGCCGTGTCGGACGAAGCGCGCGCCGAGCAGAGCAGGCCACCGGCCTCGACGGGTTCCCCCGACCTGGCGGCGGTCGAGGCGGCCGAGGTCCGCGCGACGACGCGCCAGGCCGGCGCCGAGTCGGCCGACACACCTCAGCCCGCCGAGGCCCTCGGGCCGGCCGACCCCATCGCGGAGGAGCCCGACGATGCAACTCGGGCGGCACCGGAGTCCGTTGCGGCCACCGAAGCCGACCGCACGATCTCGACCGTCGGCGAGCCCGTCGTCCCGGACCGGGAGGACACCGGGTCGGATGCGGAACCGGTCACCGACGCGCCGGAGGGCACCACCGGCCCGGAAGACGAGGTCCGGGCCGACCAGGACGGCTCCTCGCCGACCGAAGGGACGCCCGACCTGGACGGCGCCCGGACGGTGGCGGAAGGCGGAGTCGGCGGGGACACCGTCCCCACCAGCGACGCCCCGGCGAGCGACCGTCCCCCGGCCGCCCCGGCCGGGCTGACCGACCTCCACGGGGTGCTGCAGCGCCTGGTCACCGAGGGCCTCAGCCGCGACGACCTCCGGCAGCTCCTCGACGCGGCACGCGCGGCGCTGCGCGGTGCCGTCGGCGGGCTGGCTCGGGCCGCCGCCCGACTGCTGCTCGCCGAGCTGAACAAGAAGGGGGTCGCGTACGAGCTGGGCAAGACCGTCGGCGCCCTCGTCGGGCAGATGATCACCGAGGCCGTGCTCGCCGCACTGACCGCGGGCGCGACCGCAGCGATCACGGCCGCCAAGACCGCGATGCAGGGAGCGCGCGTCGTCAGCCGGCTCGCCGGGGTGATCAGGAAGGTGCACCGGCTGGTCGAGCCGGTGTTCGAGCTGGTGCAGAGGCTGCGCGGCGCGATCCGCGAGCTCGTCGCGGCGGTCCGGAAGTGGCTCGACGACGTGCTGCGGTGGATGCGCGGCCTGACCCGCCGGGTGCGCGGCACGCTGCGGGGCAGGCCGAAGCCGCGCCTGCACCGCCCCCCGGGGCCGCGCCGCCGGCCGCACCGGCGGGGCAAGGGGCGGCGGGCCGACCGCCGCGGCCAACACCGCCCGGCCGACCGGCACCGCCTGCTGGAGCGGGCCAAGCTCCAGGCGAAACTGATGTCGGACAGGATGGAGGCCCGCGGCCGCACCCTCACGGAGACGCTGTTCGCGCTGCAGGTGCTGCGACTGCGATACCGGTTCATCCGCGGCTTCGAGGCCACGCCCGTCGCCGGTCGGAGCCACGACCTCTACCTGCTGGCCAGCAGGCACAAGTTCGACAAGTGGAAGCACCCGCCGCTCGGGCGCAAGGCCGACCTCGACGAGAAGGGCCTCACGCCCGAGCAGCGCCAGTGGTTCCGGAAGCGGATCGACCACGCCGAGGCACGGACCGGGAGGCACAGCGTCGCGGCCAACAACTGGCGGTGGAAGCGATACCGGATGGCTCAGGCGCAGAAACAGGGGCGCTTCTCACGACAGGCCATCCAGAGGTTCACGCCGGAGCTGAGCAAGCAAGAACACCGCCTGGCGATGGCCCAGATGTGGCGCAACAGCAAGCGCGGCGGCATCGGTGAGAGGCTCCTCGACCTCGTGGGGATCCCCAACAACAACCGGTTCCGACCGCGCAGCTGGCTCGGGACCCGCCCGGACGGACTCGGCAGGCGATGCATCGTCGAGTGCAAGTCGGTGCGCTCGAGGAGAGGCGTGTTCTACCTCACCGAGCAGATCGGCCTGCAACGCGCCGGTCTGCGGACGTCCGTGCAGGCGGGCGGCGCCGGGCTGCGCCGGACCCGCCACGCGGTCCTACTCACCGGCGGTCCGCGGGGCCGGATCCGGCCGAGCGGCCCCCTCGCCCGACCGCACCCAACCGGCCCGCAGATGGGTCGTCCCAGGTTCGCGATCTTCCACTACGACCAGACGGCGAAGCGCTGGTCGGTGTGGGATCACGCGAAGGGCGGCTGGCGGCGGAGTTCGCTCAAGGCGGTCAAGGCGTTCATCGGCCCGCCCTGATCCCCCTTGCCCGCGTTCACACCCGCCCTGGCGGCCCCCTCGCGGTGCGGGCGCTCGTACCGCCCGTGCCCGTGAACGACGTACTCCCCAGCCACACCCGCCGCTGCTAGCTTGGCCGCGGTGCTCCCACGAGGAGGGCTCGATGACCACCTTCCCCGGGTCTCCGCGGACGCTGCGGGGCGCCGTCGTCTCGATCGAGCCCACCAGCCTGGCCCGCACCGTCGTCGCGTTCCAGTACAACCCGCACACCCTCACCCGGACGTTCGAGGTGCAGGGCGCGGTGGGCGGCCGGGAGGCCGGGCAGCTCGCCGGCCCGCCCAGAGAGTCGGTGCGCGTGGAGCTCGTCCTCGATTCCAGCGACGCGCAGGAGGTGGGACTGGGCGCACTCGGTGTGGCCCCGCAGCTGGCAGCGTTGCAGGGCCTGGTCACGCCGCGGTCCGCGGACGTGCTGTCCAACCTGCGCCTTGCGGCGTCGGGTGCCATCGAGATCCTCCCGCCCCCCGGGCCGGTGAGCCTGTTCGTCTGGGGCCCCCGCCGCGTGCTCCCGGTCGCGCTCACGGAACTCGGTGTCACCGAGGAGGCCCACGACGCCGCGCTGAACCCGACGCTCGCCCGCGTCACCCTCGGCATGCGCGTGCTGACCTACGCCGATCTACCCACGGGCCACCCGGCGCACGCCTTGACCCTTGCCGGGCAGATCGGCCGTGAGACTCTCGCCGCTGGTGCGGTCACCGGGGCGCTCGACGGCGTCCTCGGCAGCGGCGTCCGACCACCCCTGTAGGCGCCGTGTTCGAACCCGACAGCCGCTACGCCGACCTGCCGACGGCCACCCACACCACCGTGGACGGCCGGCAGATCGTCTACGTCACCCGCCGGTTCCTGCCTCGGGCGGCCGCGCTGGTGCCGATCGGGCGGGTCCTCGTCACCGAGGACGACCGGCTGGACCGGATCGCCGCGCGCACCCTCGGCGACCCCCTGCAGTACTGGCGGATCTGCGACGCCAACGAGGCCATGGACCCCGACGAGCTCGTGCGCCGTTCCGGCACGGCCCTCCTCGTCCCGGGCGCGTCGTGATCAGCGGCGCCTCCCTCGCCCTGTTCGTCGGGCCGGTCATCCCGGCTCCGCTGGCACCCGGCCTGCTCAGCGCCGTCGAGCAGGTGTCGGTCACGGTCCAGGACGGCGCGCGCAGCGGCTTCCAGATCGTCCTCGTGGCTGGTCGGGACCGCCGCGACGGCCGGGACGACGTGCGTGAGCTCCACGACCGCACGTTCAAGATCGGGAACCGGGTGCAGATCACGGCCGCCCTCGCCGGGCGCCAGCACGTGCTCATGGACGGCATCGTCACCCACCTCGCCCTGGCCCCCGCCGCCGAACCGAACGCCTCCCGGCTCACGGTCACCGGCGAGGACCTCGGCGTGATGCTCGACCTCGTGGAGGTGCAGCTCGAGTTCCCCGGGATGTCCGACTCCATGATCGCGACGGTGCTCCTCGCGCCGCTGGCCGCGCTCGGGGTCGTTCCCCTGGTGGTGCCCGAGCCCGCGATGATCGTCACTCCCCCGACGCGGTCCGTCCCACAGCGCAACGGGACGTTCCTCGCCATCCTCACGGAGATGGCCGAGCGCTGGGGCTATACGTTCTACGTCCAGCCCGGTCCGTCCCGGGGCGTGAGCACCGCCTACTGGGGGCCGCCGATCCGCGCGGGCGTGCCACAGCGAGCCCTCACGTGGCGCATGGGCGCCGCCTCCGACGTCGGCTCGATCTCCTTCCAGTCCGACGGCACGAAGCCCAAGCAGGTCTTCGGGCTGGTCCAGGAGGAACGGCTGAACCTGCCGATCCCGGTGATCGGCCTGCCGTACACAGGTCAGCCGATGGCGGCGACCCCTGCGTACGTGGGCAACCTGCCGTTCCTCGGGGTGAAGCGGCTCTCCGACGACGAGGGCGGCAAGGTGCTGGCGGCCCTGTGGCGGGCGACCGGCGAGGTCTTCCGCTCCACCAAAGGGGCCGTCACCGCCAGCGGTGAGGTGGACGTCGCGCGCTACGGGACCGCCCTCGCCGCGCGCGGCCTGGTCGACGTCCGTGGGGTGGGCCGGACCATGGACGGCACCTGGTACGTGCAGTCCGTCACGCACACGATCGCGCGCGGCAACTGGAAGCAGTCGTTCACCCTCGAACGCGAGGGCACCGGCGCGCTGAGGGAGCGGGTGGCGCAGCTGTGAACAGGTACTACGGGAAGTACCGCGGGAAGGTCGCTGGCAACACCGACATCGACCGGATGGGCAAGCTGCTCGTCACCTGCCCCCGAGTGCTGGGCACCGGCGTCGTGCCCGCGATGCCGTGTGTGCCCTTCGCCGGCCGGGGCGAGGGCTTCTACATGCTGCCGGGGATCGGCAGCAACGTGTGGGTGGAGTTCGAGGCGGGCGACCCTTCCCGGCCGATCTGGAGCGGCTGCTTCTGGGACGAGCAGTCCATCCCGACCGCTGCACTCCTGCCGAGCGTCCGCACCATCACGACGGCGGCCTCAGAGGTGACGCTCGACGACGCACCGGGCGGCGGACTGCGACTGCGTGTCGGCCCTCCGGTCGTGCAGACCCCGTGCACGATCTCCTGCTCGACGCAGGGCATCACCATCAGCTTCGGATCGAGCGTCATCTCCCTCGACGTCAAGCAGGTGGACGTCAACAACGGCGCGCTGCAGGTGGTGTGAGATGCCCGCGGCGCTCACCACCGCCAGCACGCTCACCTGCCCGCACGGCGGGTCGGTCGCCCACCGTCCGGGGCAGACGAGGGTCCGGATCGCCGGCTCCCCCGCGCTCACCTCGCAGGACGTCGGGACGGTCACCGGGTGCGCCTTCACACTCCCCGGCGGCAAGCCGTCGCCGTGCACGACCGTGCGCTGGACCGCCGGTGCAGCCCAGGTCCGCGTCGGTCGCGTGCCGTTGCTCCTCACCGGGTCGACCGCCGCCTGCCACAGCCCGGAGCAGGCTCCGCAGGGGCCGCCGATCGTGTCGGCGACCCAACCGCGGGGGGCGGGCCGGTGACCGGGATGGCCTTTCCGTACGGGCTCGACCCCACCGGCCGCACCGCCCGGCCGGCCGACGCGGCCGCACACGCCCGCCAACTGCTCGAGCAGGTCCTGCTCACCTCCCCGGGCGACCGGGTCATGCGGCCCGGCTTCGGCACCGGCGCCCACCAGCTCGTCTTCGAGCCGAGCTCCGGCCAGGCGGCCACCGCGGCCCAGCACCTGGTCGGCGGTGCGCTGCAGCAGTGGCTCGCACCATGGCTCGACGTGCAATCCGTGGACGTGGAACCCTCCGGGACGGAGGCCTCCCTCACCGTCACCGTCAGGTACGTGGTGCGGGCCACGGGGGAGAGTGACGTCGCCTCGCTGTCCTTGGGACGCTGACCGTGGCGACCTCGTTCCCCAGCGCGGCCCCCAGTCGGCTCGCCCGGCTACGCGGCCAGGACGCGGTCAACGCGATCGACTTCCTCGAGGTTCCCGACTACTCCGACACGCCGTCCTCGCTCCGCCGGCGAGTGCTCCTGATCAAACTGCTCAACCAGCGAGGGCTCGCTGGGCTCGATCGCTGGCAGGTCCGCGTCACGGGCGGGGTGGCGACCCGCGACCCGCAGGTCGTCTTCGCCGCCGGTCTGGCCACGCTGACGCCGACCAACCAGGAGTGGACGCGGATCACCACGCCAGTGGAACGGGACCACGTCACCAACAAGCTCAGGGTGATCTACCGGCCGATCTCCGAGTGGCTGTTCGTGCTCGTCGACCGCCCGGGCGACCACACGCGCTACCGCTTGGAGCTCGGCCAGGACGACCGGCCTCCTGCGGAGTTCGACCCGGTGCTCTCCGAGGTGGCGTTCTTCTTCCACGTCGACGCCGAGTCCGACCCGTTGCGAGGCGACACGGGCACTCCGACTCCCCCGCAGGAACCGGAGCTGGACTACCTGGCGCGGGACTTCGCCAGTTTCCGGCGGCTGATGTTCGACCGGCTGGCGTTGCTCGCCCCCGCCGACGTCTCCGACGACCCCGCCGAGCTGCGCACCACCCTGGTGGAGGTCCTGGCCTACGCCGCCGACCAGGTGGCGTACTTTCAGGACGCGGTGGCGACCGAGGCGTACCTGGGCACGGCCCGCACCCGCCCGTCGGTCCGCCGGCATGCGCGGCTGCTCGACTACACCGTCCACGAGGGCTGCAACGCTCGCGCGTTCGTCCAGCTGGAGCTCGCAGCCGGCGTCGAGGTCGTCGGCTCGGCGCTGCGGCCCGGCGCGATGTTCCTGACCCGGGTACCCGCGCGCGGCCCGGTGCTCCAGCCGGACGAATGGCCGGGGACGCTGGCTCTCGGCCCGGAGGTCTTCGAGGCGCTCGCCGGGCCAGTCGCATTCTGCGCCGCTCACAACGCGATCTCCTTCCACTCGTGGGCGGCGGAGGACTTCACCGTAGCCGAGGGGGCGACCGAGGCGGCCGTTGTCGACCCTCAGGGCCCGGACGGGAAGGGCCGGCTGCGGCTGGCGCCCGGCGACTTCCTCGCCCTCGAGCAGAACGGCCCGCCGGACGACCTCGACCTGGCCCGCCGGCACGTCGTGCGGCTCGTCGAGGTCGGCGAGCCGCTCGACGACCCGCTGTTCCCTGACGCGCGGGTCCGGCTGGTGCGGTGGCATGAGCACGACGCGCTGCCGTTCCCCCTGCCGGTTCGTGCCGGCCGGCTCGCGGTCGCGGTCGCGCGGGGCAACCTCGTCCTGGTCGACCACGGCCGGACCGTCGCCCAGGAGCGCCTCGCCCTGCGGCCCTGGGGGCACCGCCTCCGCGTCCGGCTCGACCGGCCCCACCTGACGTGGGCGACGGCCGTCGACCCGGCCGCGCCGGCCTCCGCCAGCCTCGTCCAGGACCCGGCCGCGGCGGTGCCCGTCATCGAGGTGCACGGCGAGGGCGAGACGTGGACCCCCCTGCCCGACCTCCTCGACGCCTACGAGTACACGCGCGCGTTCGTGGTGGAACCGGAGTCCGACGGGTCCGTGCAGCTGCGCTTCGGCGACGGGCAGTCTGGCCGGCACCCGGTCGAGCTGGACGGCTTCGCGGCGACCTACCGCGTCGGCAACGGGCCCTCGGGCAACGTCGGCGCCGACGGGATCCGGCACCTCGTCGCCGGCGCCGCCGTGGCGGCGCAGCTGTCCGGTGCGGTCGTCGGGGTGCGCAACCCCCTGCCGGCGATCGGCGGCCGACGGGCGGAGAGCATCGACGACGTCAAGCTGCACGCCCCCCTCGCCCTGCGCGTCCGCGAGCGGGCGGTGACCGAGGCCGATTGGGTGGAGCAGGCCCGGACGCACCCCGACGTGCAGAACGCCGTTGCCGAGATCCGATGGACGGGGAGCTGGCCGACCGTGTACGTGACTCCCGACCCGGTGGCCGGGGCGGAGCCCGACGTCGTGCGCGATCAGCTGATCGCCCGCCTCGGCGGCAGGCGGCTGGCCGGGTACGGCCTGGAGGTCCTGCTTCCCGCCTACGTCGGGCTCGACATCGTCCTGCAGGTACGGGTGGCCGACGGGTACTTCGCCGACGACGTGCACGAGGCGCTGCGTCGCGAATTCTCCGCGGGGCCCCTGCCAGGCGGTCGGCTCGGCTTCTTCCATCCCGACCGGTTCACCTTCGGCACGAGCGTGTGGCGCAGCCAGGTGGTGACCGGGGCCATGGGCGTGCCCGGCGTTGCGGCGGCACAGGCCGTCCGGTTTCGCCGGTGGGGTCTTCCCGAGGCGGCCGGCGACCAGCCACTGCGCGTCGCGATCGGCCCGTCGGAGATCGCCCGGTGCGACAGCGACCCCGACGCCGTCGAGCACGGCCGCATCGAGTTCCTCCTGGAGAGCGGACGGTGAGCCAGGACGAGGCCGCCGGCCGGAGCCTCGGCACCTGGTCGAGCTTCCGGGAGCGGATGCTGCGCGGCCTGCCCCGCCAGGTCGTGCCGCCCGACGCCGGGCCGGCGGGTTCGCGGCCGCTCCAGGGGCTCACGACGCAGGCGTCCGACGACCCCACTGTCGCGCTGGTCGACGCCTTCGCCGCGGTGTGCGACGTGCTGACGTTCTACCAGGAGCGGATCCTGGCGGAAGGGTTCCTGAGCACGGCCACCGAGGACCGGTCGGTGCGCGAGATCCTGGCGGGGCTCGGCTACGAGCCCGGGCCGGGGGTGGCGGCGACGGCCGATCTCTCGTTCACCGTCGACCCGGCCCACGACGGGGAGGTGGTCGTCCCGGCCGGGCACGCCGTGCTCAGCGTCCCGGCGGGTCAGGGCGAGCTGCCGGTGACCTTCGAGACCACCGAGGAACTGCGCGCGCGAGCCGAGTGGAACGCGCTACCGGCGAGGCGCACGCGGCAGCACACCGGCGGCGCGACCGTCCGCACGCTCCACCTGGCCGGCCTCACCACCGGCCTCGTCCCGGGCGACGGGCTCGTTCTCCGCTCCGGAGCGGGGGAGGGCGACGGGGCCTGGGCACTGCACCCGGCCACGGCCGTCACGCCCGATCCAGCGTCCGACCACACAATCGTCACGCTGGGCGAGCCCCTCACCGGGACGGCGCTGCGGGACGGCCCACTGCAGGTGGTCGCCTTCGCCGGTACCGGCGGCCTGTTCGGTTGGAACGCGCCGGACCCGCGGATGCTGCCCAGCAGCACGCCGGGCATCACCCCGCCACCGCCGAGCGAGAACGCGGCATGGATCGGCTTCGGGATGGCGAACGACCGGACGCTGTCCGCCCCCGGGACGGACCCGGTCGTCGACCTCGACCGCGAGTACCCCGAGGCCATCATCGGCGGCCTGATCTGCCTGCACGGCGGCGGAGAGGTCCAGCTGTACCGGGTCAAGACTGCAGCGCCGGCGGCGCGGGTCGACTTCGCCCTCTCCGGTCGGGTCACCCGCGTGACGTTCGGGGCGACCGACCCGGCGAAGGCCAAGCAGGCGCTGGGGAAGCTGGACCGGCGGGGCACGCGGGTACTGCTCGGCAGCCGGGTGCTGCCGACGGTCGACGAGCCCAACCCGACACCCCTGCAGGGCAGGCGCGTCCCCCTGGCGGAACCACTCGTGGTCCCCCTGCCCGCGGGGCGGCCGGTGCTGGTCGTCGGGGAGGGCACCGACGGCCGGCCGCGGGTCGTCCGTACCCAGGTCGCCGACGGCCCCGAACTCACCGTCGACGACGAGCTGCCGCCGCTCCGGCGTCCGACGGTCGTCGTCCACGCCAACGTCGTCCTCGCCACGCACGGTGCGACCGTGCCGGAGCAGGGGCTCGGCCCGGGTGGAACGGTGCCGGAGGAGGTGCTCGGCTGCGGCGACGCCGCGGTCGACCGGCAGAGCTTCACGCTCCGCCACAAGCCGCTGACCTTCGTCGCCGTGGAGGGCCAGGGCGTCGAGCCGGCCTTGACGGTCCGGATCGACGGCGTGCGGTGGGACCGCGTCGACTCCCTGTACACGGCCGGTCCCCGAGACCGGGTGTATCTGCTGCGCCGGGAGCACGACGACTCGACGACGGTCGTGTTCGGTGACGGCCGGCGCGGCGCCCGGGTTCCGACCGGGGTGGAGAACGTCCGGGCGACCTACCGCGCCGGGATCGGCACCCCCGGCCGGTTGGGGGCCGGCCAGCTCAGCCTGCTGCGCAACCGTCCCCTCGGGCTGCAGGGCGTCACCAATCCCGCGCCGACGAGCGGTGCCGCCGACCCCGAGCGGCCGGACACGGCCGGGCGCTCGGGCACGCGGACGGGCGTGGCGCTGGACCGGCTGGTGTCGCTCGCGGACTACGGGACGTTCGCCGCCGCGTTCCCCGGTATCGGCAAGGCGTTGGCGTCCGACCTGCACGACGGCCGGCAGCGGGTCGTGCACCTCACCGTCGCCGGAGCCGCCGGTGAGGTGCTGGACCCCGACGGACCCCTGACCCAGGCGCTGCACGGCGCCGTGCGGGCCCGCCAGGACCCCGCTCACCTCACGGTCGTCGACCGCCACGTGCAGCAGCCGTTCACCGTGCGGCTGACCCTGCTCACCGAGCAGGGGGCCGACGCGGTCGCCGTCGGGGCCGCGGCCCGCGCCGCGCTGACGGCCGCCTTCTCGTTCCCGGCCCGGCAGTTCGGCCAGCCGGTCGCCGCGGCGGAGGTCGTCGGCACGGCCCAGCGGGCGTCCGGGGTCGTCGCGGTCGACCTCGAGACGCTCACCGGCCCGCGCGGACCGGCGGAGCGGGGCGTGCTACTGGCGCACGTGCCGCGGTGGGACGGCGTCCAGGTCACTCCCGCGGAGCTGCTGCTCCTCGACCTCGACTCCCCCGCGAGCCGGATCAGCGTGCGGGAGGCGCCGTGACGGAGCGGTCCGAGCGGCTGCTGGCCCTCCTGCCCGCAGTCCACCGGCTGCGCGACGCGGCCGAGGGGGGCCCCTTGCGGGCGTTGTTGCTGGTCCTAGAGCGCGAGCTGGCCGCCATCGAAGCGGCCGCCGAGTCCACCTGGGACAACTGGTTCGTCGAGACCTGCGAGGAGGCCCTGACGCCGTACCTCGGCGACGCGCTCGGCCTCCCCCGGCTGCGCGGCGGGACGTCGGCATCGGTGTCGCAGCGCGGGTACGTGGCCAACGGGCTCCACCGGATCCGGCGCAGGGGCACGACCGCCGCGCTGGAGCGGCTCGCCCGCGACGTCACCGGGTACCCGGCGTATGCGGTCGAGCAGCTGCTGCTGACCGCCACCACTTCGCACCTCGGTCGGAGCGCCGTGAGCTCACCGCCCGCCGGGCTCGGCACCGTGGACCTGCGCCACCCCGCTCGTCTCGACCGCATCGACCGGGCCTTCGAGACGTTCAGCCACACCGCGGACATCCGCCCGCTGACCGAGGGGGTGCCCCGGTACAACGTGCCCAACATCGCGCTGCACCTGTGGCGCGCCCAGCCCCACGAGATCAGCCGCGCGACCGCGCGCCCGGTCCCCGACGCCGACGACTGGTACTCCTTCGACCCGTTGGGCGCGCGCGTGCCGCTGTTCTCCCGCCCGGGGCAGGACACCGGCGGCACCGGCGCGCGGGCCGGCGGAACCCGGGCACTCAGCCGCACCGACCTGGCCGGTGACCCCTGGCCGCCGGTCGCGGTGCGGGTGCGACGCCCGCAGTACGACGGGGGGCCGCCGCAGGAGGTCCCGCTGGTCGTGGCCCCGTGGGATCTCGCGGAGCGGGGCGGCCGTCGCCCTCCCGAGCGACCGCCGAAGGGCACGGCGTACGTCGATCCCGAGCAGGGGACGCTGGTACTGGCCGCCGAGGATGGACCCGTCGACGAGGTGGTCGTGGACTACGTGCAGGGAGCACCGGGCCGGCTGGGGGCTGGACCGTTCGACCGGTTCGCGTCGTGGCGGGCCCAGGTCGGCCCCGACCCCGTACTAGTGCAGTTCGGCGTCGCCCGGGACGATCCCGCGCCGGGCGCCCGACCGGGCTTGCACCGCACCCTCGAGGAGTCGGTCCTCGCCTGGAACCGGTGGATCGACGCGGTGCCCCGCGACCGCCGGGCGGCCGCCGTCGGGGTGATCGTCATCGCGGACAGCCGTCGGCACGCGGCCCCGACGACGCAGGTGCAGGTACCGGACGGAGCGCGGCTGTACCTGGTCGCGGCCACCTGGCCGATCCGCACCGGACCGGGCGGCGAGTTCACGCGGCTGCCCGGGGAGGTCGTGCCCGCCCTGGTCCGACCGCAGATCGCGGGCGACCTCACGGTGGTCGGCTCCGGCGAGGACAGCGCCGCCCGGCCCGGAGCGCTCGGCCTCAACGGACTGCTGGTCGACGGCCGGGTCGTGGTGGCGCCGGGTCGGCTCGACCGCCTCGAGCTGGTGCACTGCACCGTGGCGGCCGGGATCGTCGTCGCGAAGGACGGCAACGCGGCGAGCAACGGCGGGCTGACGATCGACCTCACCCGCACGGTGCTCCTCGGCCCGATCCGGGCGTCGGCGGCCGGCGGGGCACCACGGGTGAGCATCACCGCGCTGCGCGCGACCGAGAGCGCCATCCTGCGCACAGCCGTCGACCTGCCCGGGGCGGCCCTCGAAGTCGACCGCTGCACGGTGCTCGGCACGCTGAAGGGCCGCACGCTGCAGGCCAGCGAGTGCCTCCTCGATCCTGCGGACGTGCGTCCTCAGGGGCAGGACGAGAGCTACGAGATCGGCACACGACAGCAGGGGTTCGTCCGCTACTGCTACCTGCCGGACGCGCCGCGGGCACCACGCCGTTACCGCTGCCAGCCAGACCTCGCGGTGGCGGACGTCGATCCTGCGGACCGGCGCGCCATCGTGTCGCGGATGCGACCGACCTTCGACAGCGAGGTGCTCGGCACCCCGGGATTCCTCGTGCTGTCGCCGTCCGCCGCCGCCGAGCTGCGGACCACCGCCGCCGACGGCGGCGAGCCCGGGGTGTGGCACCACCTCGGGCATCCGCTGCGCATGGTGAACCTCGACGCCGCCCTGCGGCAGGACCTCCGCTTCGGCCTTTCGGCCGGAGCGGTCTTCGAACGGTGAGGGAGCGCCCGTGTCCGGGGACATCACGCGTCGCAGTTTCGACCCGCGGAAGCGCTACTCGGCCGTGCGCCAGCAGCAGGGCCGGGTGCAGACCGACGCCGACTGGAACGAGGACCGCGACATCGCGCTGTTCGAGCAGCGTCAGGGCCGGTCGGACCTGATCGGGCGGCACGGCGCGCCGCTCCGCAACCCCGGCTTCAAGGTGGCGCTCCGCGCCGGCGACAACTCCCAGCTCCAGACCGGCGCGGGGCGCTACTACGTCGACGGCATCCGCATCGACGCCGACGTCCCCACCGACCTCGAGAAGACACCCACGGTCGTCGGCAACTACCTGGTCTACCTCGACGTCTGGGAACGGACCGTCACGGCCGTCGAGGATCCGACGATCCGCGAGGTGGCCCTCGGCGGACCCGACACCGCCACCCGGATGCAGGTGCTATGGAAGGCGAGGGCGCTGCAGGTCGCAGGAGCCACCCTGACGTGCGGTACGAACGCGCCCGAGTGGAACGCCCTCATCGAGCGCGACGCGACCGGGACCGACACGCGCGGCAAGCTGCGTGTGACCAGCGACGGGTTCCGCCCCCGGGAGAACCGCACGTACCGCGTGCAGATCCATCAGGGCAACATCGATCCGACGACCGGAAAACCCAACGGGAAGGCCCCCACGTTCGTGTGGAGCCGGGACAACGGCGCCGTCCTGGCCGCCTGGACGGCCGCACCCAAGGACTTCGACGTCCAGGTCGACCGCCCGGGACCGGGCGGAGCCGCCGGGTTCGCTCCCGGCGCGCTGGTGGAGTTGAGCACCGACGAGAGCGACGCCCGCCTGGAGCCCGGCCTGCTCGCGACCGTCGGCTCGGTCACCGGCCGGACGCTGCGGCTCGAGGGCACCAGCATCCCCGGCGACGACCCCAAGAAGCAGCTCACGGACGCCTTCAAGGGCACGAACCCCAAGGTGCGGCGATGGGACTCCCCGGCGCCCGTCCCGGTGCCCCCGGCCGGCACGACCGTCGCGCTCGACAACGGCCTCCGGGTGGAGGTCAAGGGCGACCGCTGGCGCACCGGCGACCACTGGATCATCCCGGCTCGGTCGGCGGTCCTGCCCGGGACTGTCGACCGTCAGATCGAGTGGCCGGCCGACGCCGGCGGCGTCGCGCAGTTCGTCGCGCCGCACGGGCCGGAGCACCACTACGTACGGCTCGCCGTCGCCAAGCTCACCGCCCCCAACACCTGGGCCCTTGAGGAGTGCCGCAAGATCTTCCCGCCGCTGACCGGACCGACAACGGACGCGCTCCACCTTCCGCCGGTCACCGGCGGGGGCGAGGGCGCGCGCCCGACAGAGGGCAGTGCGACAACCGACGCCGGCGGGGCGGAGCCGGTCGCCGTCGGGCCGGACACCGTCGTCCCCGTGGCCGCGTGGTCCGGGCAGCTGAGCCTGCACCTGCCGTTCCCGCTCGCCGAGGGGATCTCCGCACGCACCCTCGACGCAGCCGTGGACGTCACGGTCGAGATCCCGGCCGCCGGTGGCAGGTGGCCCGGTGGGCGGGAACCCCACCGCATGCCCGGTGCAGCGAGCATCGACCGGCGGAACTCCGACGCCACGGACCTGACGTGGGTCGGCGACGGGTCGGCCCTCACGGCAGAGGACGTCGCGCACGGGGAGGTCCTCGTCCGCGTCACGGTCCACCTCGGGTTGTTGACCAGGAACCCCCTGGCGCCGGGCTGGCGGACGGCGTTCTACGTGGGCGCTTGACCGCGGCGGTCAGCGACCGGGTTCCTCCGGTTCCGGAGCCGGAGGGTCTGGACGAAGTGCCACGGGCGCGGTTCACTGCGGCGGCGTCCCTCCTCGCACTTCCCAGCGACCGGTCCAGCACGGACCGAGAGGAGAGCCCACGGTGAGCGACCTGGACGCCAGGATGCGGGACCGGCTGGCCGAGCTGCGCAAGGAGTGGGAGATCGGGCAGGCGCGTCTCGCGGAGCTCGAGCGCGAGACCGCGGCCCTCCAGCAGTCGATGTTGCGGATCGCGGGGGCGACCCAGGTGCTGACCGAGATGCTTCCCGACGAGTAGGACGGCCGAGCGGATCCGGCGGCGGCGCGGGCCGCGGCCGGCGACACAGGATAGCGAGGACGACCGTGGGCGCAGTGCCGCTGACGCGCAGCAGCTACCTCGACAGCACGGGATCCGTGCGTGACGAACCTCCCACCGAACCGCGGGAAAGCCAGCTCGACCAGGAGCAGCTCGTCATCGCCTGGGGCCGGATCCATGCCAACGGCTCGCACGGATGGGGTGTCGCCACCGGGCTCGACGTCTCCGCCACCGTCGACGCGGCGGGCCTGACCGTGGCCCCCGGTATCGCCATCGACGCTCTCGGCCAGCACATCAGCCTCGCGGAGGGGGCCGGTCGCGCCCTTGTGGGGACCTCGAACACCCCCGTCGACGTGATCGGTACCGGCGTCGCCCTGCCGACGACCGGCACGGGCGGCACAGCGCTAAGCGGACCGTTCAACGTGACCGTCGAGTTCGCCGAGTTCCTGGACCAGGACACCCGCCGGTACCGGCACACGCCCCGGGTGCGGCTGGTCGCATCGGAGGGGTTCACCAACGACGGCACGCGCGTCGTCCTGGCCCTCGTCCAGCTGCAGGACGGGGTCGTCACGGGGCTGGAGACGGGCCTCCGTCGCGGCGGCGAGCTGCCCGCGCAACGAGTGACGCTGTCCGGGCCCGTCCGCACCGGGGCGGCCGCCGCACCGGTGATCGGACACCGGTCCGTCGGGGGGCTCTACGCCGGCCTCGCCGGTGGGCTGGAGATCCGGCTGGACGATCCCGCCGCACCACTCCACCTCGGCGGCACCCCCGGCACCTCCGCTCCCCTGACCATCGGCGCCGCCACCATCACCGCCCACCGCCCCGACGGCACTCCCGCTCTGGAACTCGACCTGACGACCGAGGCCGCCACCCTCAAGGTGGGCAGCCTGACGGCGTCCACCGTGTCCACCGGGACCCTCGCCGCCACCGGCCTGACCGTGGGCAACCTGACGGCCTCGACGAGCCTGACGACGCCGACCATGACCGCCACCGACCTGTTCTCGACGAACCTGTCCACGACGAACCTGTCCACGACGAACCTCACGACATGGGGGCTCACCGCGACCAGCGTCAACACCTCGTCACTGTCGGCGTCGACCCTCACAACTCCCTGGATCGACGTCGGGCAGCTCAACACGAGCGGTCAGTCGTGGCTCAACGGGCAGGTCGTCGCCGGCGCCAACACGTTCGTGAACGGCCAGTTCACGGCCAAGAACCAGTCGTGGCTCAACGGCCAGGTCGTCGCCGGGGGCAACACGTTCGCGAAGGCCCAGCTGACCGTCGACGAACAGTTCACGGCCAAGGGCCAGTCGTGGCTCAACGACCAGGTCGTCGCCGGCGCCAACACGTTCGTGAACGGCCAGTTCACGGCCAAGAACCAGTCGTGGCTCAACGGCCAGGTCGTCGCCGGGGGCAACACGTTCGCGAAGGCCCAGCTGACCGTCGACGGACAGTTCACGGCCAAGGGCCAGTCGTGGCTCAACGGCCAGGTCGTCGCCGACGGGAACAGCTTTTTCAACAGCGCCGTGGTCGTGAAGGGTTTCCTGCACAAGTCGGGCGGCGGGTTCCTGATCGACCATCCCCTGGCTCCCGAGGACAAGTACCTGTCGCACTCATTCGTGGAGTCGCCGGACATGGTCAACCTCTACGTCGGCGTCGTCGAGACCGGCGACGACGGCCGGGCGACAGTCCGACTCCCCGACTTCTTCGCCGCCCTCAACCGCGACCACCGCTTCCAGTTGACCCCGATCGGCGCGCTCGCCCTCGCCACCGTCGAGAGCGAGATCACGGACAACACCTTCACCATCCGCACCGACAAGCCGGGCGTCACCGTCTCCTGGCAGGTCACGGGCGTGCGACAGGATCCGTGGGCCGAGGCCAACCGGATCGTCGTGGAGCAGGACAAGCCTCTAGAGGAACAGGGCCGGTTCCTGCACCCGGGGCTGTACGGGCACGCCGACGACCTCTCCTCCGGCGCTACGGCCCCCCAGCTGATGCCCGAGGCCGCGGCGTCCGTGTCCTCTCTGCCGCCGGACTCCCCCACGCAGCCGGCGCTGCCGCCGGAGCCGGAGCCGGCGTCGGCGCCTGAGCCGGAGGCCAGGGAGCAGCGGCGGATCCCCCCGATCACGTGACGGGGGCGTCACCTCACCGGACGCGGTGACGGGACGATGACGGGACGGTAACGACGCCTCAGGACCATTACGCCCTCGAGAGGTGGTCCATCTCCTCCGTGAGCGCGCCACGCCACCCGGGTTCACGGGGGTGCACCCGACATGTCGCCGACGGTGCCGTCCACCGAGGCCGAACACACGCAGGAGGACCCGTGGCCGAGCTCTTTCCCATCACGGCAGGACTGTTGTGTGGTCTGTTGCTCGGATCCCTCACCGCCCGGCGGCGCGTGCTCGTCGGCCTGACCTTCTCGGTGGTCGCGGGCGTGCTGGCGACGGTGGTCTCCGGTGAGTGGCGGATCAGCTGGGCCTTCCTGCTGATCGACATCCCGCTGGTGGCCGTCGGCGCGGTGATCGGCGATCTCCTGTCCCGTCGCGTCGTCCTCCGGTGGGCCGCGCGGTGACCGGGATCTGGACCAGGCAGGGTCCGCGGCCGATCACGGGTGGCCAGGTCGAGGGCCTCGTGGACAAGGAGGTGGTCGGCGCCATCAAGGCGGTCGCCCCGCACCCGTCGAACCCCGACATCGTCTACGCAGGCTCGGTGAACGGGGGCGTGTGGCGGACCAGGAACGCGACCAGCGCGAGGCCGACGTGGGACCACCTCACCGATCACCTCCCCTCCCTGTCGATCGGTGCGCTGCAGTTCGACCCGACCGACGCGACGCACGCGACCCTGGTCGCCGGGAGCGGCCGCTTCAGCAGCCTCGCCCGCATCGGCGGGGCGCTCATCGGGGTGCTCCGAACCACGGACGGTGGCGCGACCTGGACCGTGCACGACGCGGCCGGTCAGTTCAGGGCCTTCCACATCTGCGACGTCATCCCTCGCGGCCCGACGATCGTCGTCGCGGCCAACAACGCCGGCATCTTCCGCACGACCGACGCCGGCGCCACTTGGGCGCCGGTCTCCGGCGCGGCCGGTACGGGACTACCGGCCGGTGTCTCGTTCGCGCTCGCCGGGGACCCGACCACGCCCACCCACCTGTTCGCGCACGTCGGCACCGGCGGCATCTTCAGGAGCACCGACACCGGGGAAACCTGGGCCAAGGTCAGCACCGCGGCGATGGACGCCCTGCTCCCCCGGGCCGTCAACGTGAAGATCGCGACGGGCACCGCCGACGACGTCTACGTCGCGATCGCCGACGGGCGGCTCACCGGGCTGTTCCGCTCCGGCGATGGCGGCGCCACGTGGACGGCGCTCGACCTGCCCACGACGGTCGAGGGCACGGTCGGGACCACCCAGGTGCGCATCGGCCTGCACCCAGGCCGGCAGGCCGGCATCCACCTGTCCCTGGCCGCCGATCACGTCGACCACGACGTGGTCTACATCGGCGGTGACCGGCAGCCGGATCGCACGGAAGCTCTCCCCACGGCCACCCAGCGCTTCCCCAACGGCATCGGCGCACGCGACTACACCGGCCGGCTCTTCCGGGTGGACGCGGGCCGTCCGACCGGCAGCCAGGCCTCGCACATCACCCACTCGCACACCGCATCCGGGACCGCGCCGCACGCCGACTCACGCAGCATGGCGATCGACGCCCGCGGCGACCTGATCGAGGGTGACGACGGCGGCATCTACCGGCGAAGGAATCCGCGCAGCGACACCGCCGACTGGGTCTCGATGATCGGCGACCTGCAGGCGACCGAGTTCCACTCCGGCGCCTGGGACGCCAACACCCGGACGGCCCTGGGCGGTGCGCAGGACACCGGGACCCCGCAGGAGCTGGCCGCCGTGGCACCGCGGTGGCCGAGCGTCTCCACGGGGGACGGCGCGGTGGTGGTGGTCGACGACACCACCACCCCGGGCCTGTCGGTCCGCTACTCCAGCTTCCAGGAACTCCGCGGCTTTCGCCGGGAGGTCTACACCGCCAGCGGCGCCCTGCAGAGCCGCGTGTTCATCCCGATGCAGGTGCTCGGACCCGGCGCTCCGATCGCGGCCCAGTTCTACACCCCGCTCGAGCTGAACCAGGTGGTGGCCACGCGACTGGTCATCGGTGCCGCCAACGGGGTCTACGAGTCCGACGACCAGGGCGACACCGTCACCGCGATCGGCCCCGGCATCCAGGTCAACAGCATCAATGCCGGACTGGCCGCGCCGATCGCCTACGGCGCCCAGGGCAACGCCGACCTGCTGTATGTCGGATCCGGCACCAGCCTGTTCGTCCGCACCGCGCCTCCTCCGGCACCCCTCGCGGTGTCCGCCGGCTATCCCGGCAGCAGCCCGGTGCGGGGCATCGCGATCGTGCCGACGGACCCGGACACCGCCTTCACCGTCGACGCCGGCGCCGTCCACCGGACGACCGACGCCGGGCTCACCTGGACGAACGTCACGGGCAACCTCCTCACCCTCGGCGGCGTCGTGCTCCGGTCGGTCACCTACTGCGCCGACCTCGACAACGGCAGCGTCGTCGTCGGCACCAACGCGGGCGTGTTCGCCGCCCCCGCCACCGCCACGGGCTCCAGCTGGACCCAGCTCGGCTCCGGGCTGCCGACGGTCCCGGTGCCCCGCCTGCGCTACAGCCCCGCGAGCAGGGTCCTCCTCGCCGCGACCCTGGGCCGCGGCGCGTGGACACTCAGCATCCCGTGAAAGAGGGTCGCAACCGTGCCCAGCTTCCAGCTCAGCCCCAGTGTCGTCGTCGATCCCGACCGCCGGGAGGCGTACCTGATGAGCCCCGACGGCGGGATCATCGCCCTCGATCTCGGCGAGGGCACGCCGGTCTGGCGCAGCAGTGCAGCGGACAAGCCGCTGGCCGTCGCGGACACCCTGCTCATCAGCCAGGCCGAGACACCTAGCCCGGCCAACGCGATGAGGATCGTGACGCTGGACACCAGCAGAGGAGGTGCGCTGGTCAGCGAAGCCGTGATCGAGCTGCCCCCCGGCGTGCAGCCGATGATCGCCCCGTCGCTGAACCGGTCGTTCACCGCCTCCGCGCGGGCCGATCCCGAGGGAGCCGTCGTCTCGTGGGAGTTCGTCGAGCAGCCCGCACGGGGGGTCGCCGACGGGCCGATGGAGGTGCTCCCCGGTGAGGCACCTCCCGCCGTCTCGGCCGCGACGCCTCCGGTCGCCGGCCCGCGCAGGATCACGGCCGGAGCGATGGACACACGGGAACCGGGCGGTGGAGCGACCGTCGTCCGGGGGACAGCGCGAGTCGACCCCCTGTCCGGAACCGTGACCGCCGGGGAGCCAGACGCGCCGGCGCCGGGCCCACCCCCCGTGACCGCCGGTGACTCGGCTCCCGCTCCGGACCTCGAGGCGGACGCCGCCCTGCCCGGCGTGCCGCAACCGCAGTTCCTGTCCGCGGACGGGCGTCACGTGCTGAGCAGCACCCGGATCGCGAACGACCCCGACTGGGACAAGTACCTGTGGACCGTCTTCGACCGGGACAGCGGTCGCCGGGTCGGCGAACTCCGCATGCACACGCGTTTCGTCCCGTTCGTGGTCGTCGGCACACGAATGGTCTTCGAGACACTGCCCTACGAGCGGCGGGAGGGTCCGGAGCTGCAGCAGGAGCCGCTCCAGCTGCGCGCCGCCGACCTGAGCACCGGCGCCCAGGTGTGGCGCCAGCCCGTGCGCGACACGGTGGATCGCCAGCCGCCACCTCCCTAGGAGCGCCCGGTCCCACCCGCCGCCCTTGCACGGGCCCCGGAGCGCCCACCCACCCGCGACGGACCGAGGAGTCAGCCCGGTGGACCACCCAGCCGGGGCGCCGTTCAGGCCGGTGGCCGGCCGGGCCCGAACCGGCTGAGACCGCCGCCATAGTCCGTCGTCTGCGCTGCTGCGTCGGACGAGCAAGCCGACATGATCTTCAGCGCGGCCACATGCCTCGGCCGCCGTCGACGAGGTCGAGGACCCACGGGCCTGCCTGCCGCGGCCGGGGGACGTCAGCTCAGCGCAAGGGTGATTGACCGGCGGCCGGTCCAGGTGGTGGTCTGTCGCAACTCTTCAAGAGGTATGTGGAGGGAACTCGTGTCGGACTCGCTCCGGTCGGCCATCGTCATCGGCAACGGCGCCTACCAGGAGGGTCGGCTGGACAACCCGACGGGAGACGCTCAGGCGATCGACGGTCGGCTCAAGGAATTCGGATTCGAGACGGTGTTCGGCTGCGATCTCAGCCGTGACGAAATTTTCGCCACCATGGACAACTTCCGAGATCGGTTTCCGGAAGCCGCGGTCTCGCTGTTGTTCTACGCTGGCCACGGGCTGCAGCACCAAGGAAAGAACTACCTGGTGCCAGTCGAGGCTCGAATGAGACGGTCCGCCGATATCGCCCGGTTCGGAATCGACGTCGACCAGTTCCTGGAGCTTTTTGAAGAGACGGCGAGTACGTCGATCGTCTTTCTCGACTGCTGCCGCGACAGCCCCTTCCTCGATCGGATTCTGAACAGTACGCGGGCTGAGCATCGAGACCTGCTCCCCCTCAAACCCGGCTTGGCCAACGTGGACGCCCGGAATGGAACCTTAATTGCCTACGCCACCAGCCCCAATAGAACAGCTAATGACGGCACGGGAGAGCACAGCCCGTTCACGACGGCACTGCTCAACCGGCTGGGTCGGCCGAACGAATCGATCACCGACATGATGATCGATGTGACCAGAGAGGTGCTGGAACTCACCAACAACCGCCAATGCCCCTGGTTCCATCAGTCACTGTGGCGAAAGTTCGTGATCAACCCCCAGGAGGCGGCGCTCCCGCCGGCCACGTCGGTGGGGCAGGACTCAGACGAAGCAGCTTGGCTGGCAATTAGCGCAAGCAACAGCATCTCGGTGTTCGATTCCTTCATACAGAAGCATCCGACGTCGACCTACAGTGACCACGCGCGGGCCAGGATCAGTCAGATTCGGGCCACCGCGGAGGCCCAACAAGCGTTGGCGTCGGCCGGGTTGCCGAGCAACGCGCAGGTCAGTGTCATCCCCATCCGGCCCTACGACCGGTCCACGGTAATACCCGTGGAACCGATCGGCGGGTCACGCAAGCCACCCGGCCTCGGTTACCGCAATATGGTCCACCCGGCCTTTCTCGAGGGGCTCGTGGCCATCGGTCTCTTTTCGGTGGCCAAGGTCGTGACGACCGACGGTCGAGGGATCGGGACGGCGTACATCGTGAGCGGGGTTGACGTGTTCGGTCCGGAGGACAGGGGCATGTACGCCTTAACGGCATCCCATGTCGTCGGATCGAAAGAGCCGGCCGGCTTCGGAGTCAGCCCGGAGGAGGTGTTGCTCTCATTCGAAGGGATGGATGACCGCGGAGCCGCAACCGACCCGTTGCGAGTGACCGACGTCGTGTGGGAGTCCGAGCCGTGGGGCAGAGGGTGCGACGCCACCATCCTCGGTCTCGGCCCGGACCTGCCGGACTTTGTTCGACCAATACCCATCGCCTCAGGGCTCCCGGAGATTGACCTGTCCAGTCCGCTTTCGTTCGCCTCCCGTCCCCGGGTCGTCTCCATCTCCTACCCCTACGGTGGCGGGATCCGTTTCGGGACGATCGACAACTTCCTGCTCGACTACGATCGACCGATCTTCGACGAGAACGGGCAACCGGTCGACAGGGTAATTAGACTCCACCACACCGCGGCCTCCGAGCCGGGCAGCTCGGGCTGCCCGATTCTCGACGAGCATCTAGAAGTTATCGGCCTCCACATCGGTGGCGCCGATCAGGTACCTCGACTGAACGGGCAGGACGGCCACTACTCTGCGAACTTTGGAGTGTGGATTCAGTCGATCATTAAGGCGGCTCACCGATGAACCCCGACGAACTGCATGTGCTCCTGATTGGCATCGACGCCTACGACGGTGGCGGCTCGCTCCAGGGCTGCGTCAATGATGTCGACGCGATCCAAGGCATCCTCCTAGATCGGCTCGGAGTGCCTGCGGAGCGGGTGACGCGCCTGGTGAGCCCGCGCTCCAGCGCCGACCACGACACACGGATCGAGGGGCACCTGCCCACCCTGGCAGCCATCACCGCAGCGCTTGACCGGCTCGCGGGCGATGAGGTGGCGCCGACCGACCGCGTCTTCATCTACTACTCCGGCCACGGTACGCAACTCGTTCTCGAGGACGCCGAGGGCCGGCGCTTCCCACGTGAAGCCCTGCTGCCGAAGGACAAGGTACGAGGCCCCGACACCGTTGTCCTGGCCGACTGGGAGCTCAACGCTGCGATAGCCCGTATCGGAGCCCGGTGCCTCTCGGCGACGATGGTGCTGGACTGCTGCAGCTCGGCCGGAGCCACCCGAGCGCTGAGCTTCGAGACCGGCACGACCCGGTTCTGGCCCACGGCCGGGATCCGTCCGATTCGCGGGACGGAGGCCAGGCTCGAGTCCACCTCCCGAGGGGTCGCCGAGGGCGTGGTGGCCCAGATCGACAACTGCCAGGTCGTGGCCGCCTGCCAGGCGGACGAGAAGGCGAAGGAAGCCGACCTCGACGGGCGGACGATGGGTCACCTGACCCGGTCGCTCTGTGAGCGGCTCCTGGCCGTCGACCCAGGCGACCTGTCCCGGCTGCGCTGGGGGCAAGTCTGGCGCCAGGTCGAAGCGGCCGTCGTGAAGCGCAACCCGCAGCAGCGGCCCTGGCTCTCGACCGGATTCGCTCGTGCGGTGTTCGGGGGGGACCCCGATGACAGAGGAGACGTCGGTTTCGCCGTCCGCCGGCACGGCGATCGGTTCCAACTCGACGTCGGCACCCTGGCCGGAGTCACCGAAGGTGCCCGGATCGCCGTCTACGGCCCGGAGCCCGTCACCTTCGCTCCGCTGGGAAGCCCGGCCGACAGAGGCGCCCGGCTCGGCGAGCTGCGGGTCGACTCGGCCACCTGGGCTAGTTGCAGCGGCACCCCGGTCGCCCCGTTCACCCTCCCTGAAGCCGCCCGAGGCCGACTGGTGGCTCCCGGCACCGACGCCCGACTGACGGTGAGCCTTCGGCCGCACGTCGACGAGGCGGCGGCCGCGCTTGGTGAGTCGCCGTTCATCCAGGTGGTAGACGATGCTCACCACGCCGACCTGGAGCTGCACCGGCGGCCGGAGGGATGGATTCTGGCTGACGATCTCCACGGCGACGATCCAGACGGGCCCCGCTTCCCGCCTGTGCCCGACAGGCACGGCGACCTGCTCCGTCCGATCACTGAGCACTACTACCGCTACAGCGCTCCGTTGCGCCTGGCTCATGCCTGTCGCGACCTGCCGAGGATGCTGCAGCTCTCGGTGCTCAGCTGCAATCACCACCGGCCGACGGCGGCCGACGCTCAGACAGCGTCACTTCCGGAGGTCACCGGGAGCAACCGGGCGCGCTACGAACTGACCGTGGGCGACCTCATCTGCATCGCCGTCCACAACCACTCCGATCGTGACGTCTACGTGACGCTCATCGACGTCGCGCCCAGCGGCCGAGTCTTCCTGCTCGGCACTAGTCAGGTCCCGGCTCGCGCGCGTGAACGGTTCTGGTACGGCAATTCCCTCGGCGCGCCGTTCCCGGTGTCACTGCCCGCAGGCCAGCAGGTGGGGGTGGACCGGCTGGTCGCGATCGGAACCACGGTCTCCGGGGTCGACCTCAGTCATCTGCGACAGGACACCGGCTTCGCCGAGCTCATGCAACTCGCCAGGGGTGGTCACGACCGGGATCTGGGGTCGCCCCCCTGCCCGCCTCCGCTCGAGCAGTACACCTCCGCCGTCGCCGACATCTGGGTCAGGAACTGACGGGTCCCGACAGTGGGTCAGGAACTGACGGTTCCTACAGCCACGGCTCGCTGCCACCTCGTCACCGCCTCGAGGAGGAAGCACTCATGAACAGGACGAGAACCTGCACCACCCGTCTCCTGCCGAAGGCCCAGCGGGTGGAGGCCGCCCGGTACGCCGCCACCGTTTACACCAAGAACCTGCCGGCAGGAACCAGCATCGACGACCTCGAGGGCGGCGGTGCAGACCGACTGGCCGTCGTGGTCAACAAGTGGTGGGGACCGAGCGTCGACCTGACCGTGGGATTCCTCGACAATCCCTCGCGGCAGTTGCGGGACAAGATTATGCTCCACCTGAACGCGTGGGCCCGGGATGCTTGTGTTCGGTTCCACGAAGTCGAGACCGACCCCGTGGTTCGCATCAGCCGCCTGTCCAACACCGACCTCCCCGGGTTTGGAGGGTACTGGTCGTACGTGGGCACCGACGTCGCCTTCATTCCTGACGATGAACCGACGATGAACTTTGAGGGGTTCACGGCGTCGACAACCGACACCGAGTTCGACCGCGTTGTGCGGCACGAGGCAGGGCACACGCTGGGCTTTCCTCACGAGCATATGCGCCGCGAACTGGTCGAGCGGCTCGACCGGGAGAAGGTGATCGCGGCTTACGTGGCGTCCCAGGGCTGGACGGAGCAGGAGGTCATCGACCAGGTGCTGACGCCACTCGAGGAGGCGTCGATCCTCGGCACACACGCCACGGACGAGACCTCGATCATGTGCTATCAGATTGACGGCGAGCTCACAATCGATAGTGAGCCTATCCTCGGTGGAATGGACATCAACGAGGCAGACCACCGCTTCGCCGCACTCGTCTACTCCGGCCACGGGGAGTGAATGATTAGGGTGTGTGCTGCTCACGGCGGGACCATGAGAGGTGCAGCTCGACAGTTCATAACCGCCACGCAGCTCTCCGTCCCAGAAAACGCGCAGAATAGGTACGAGCCCAATCTATCAAATACGGAGGCCTGGGAGATAGGGAACCGATCGGGAGAACTGCGCACGCAAATCGGCAGCCAGGTCGCAGGTCATGCGGCGCGATACAAGTTAGATGTACCGGGCGATCTACGGCGCATTCTTCCCCCAGACGCGGAGTGATCGCCGAAGCACAGGTGCGATGCAACAGTCCGAGCAACAGCGAGGAGCCGCTCTCCCGGCCGCCATCTGTGGCGCTGAGGCACGCGGAAGGCACGACTTCCGCCCGACATGGCGCTGACCAGCACAGAGGGCGATTGGAGTCCCGAGCCTTCCAAGCTGACTGTGCGGGTTCGATTCCCGTCACCCGCTCCACATGGTCGATCGTCTGCCCGGGGATGTCGGTGGGGATCTTGGACTTCAGGTGCACGTCGATGAGGTGCAGCAGCACGTCGGCGACGTCGATCTGCACGTTGCAAGATGGGCCGCTCGACGTCGAAGGCCGGGCCTGGTCGTCCGGGGGGCTGGGCCGTCAGCCGCCCGGTAGAGGGGCGGGTCGATGAACCTGTTGCCGATCTGCTCCTGCGCGGCGATGGGGTGCCGGGTGGCCACGACCAGGTTCGCTCGTCGAAAGACGGCGCCGTCCTGGGTGTGGGTGCTGGCGAGGTTGCGCCGTCGAGATCGGTCTGCTCCAGCAGCGGCGCAGGGTGATGAGCGCCCGCGGTTGTCCCGGGCGCTCCTGGCCGTTGACCTCTCGGAAGCAGACGATGTCGGCGGGCAGCCGAACGATCGGCGAGCGGATTAAGGCGATCCGCTCGTCCAGCGTCGGGCGCTCCCCCGGGTCGGTCTCGTCGAAGTTCTCCAGGCCGACCGTCGCAATCCGCACCGTCGTCCCGAATCGCCCTCGAGCCAGGAGCGAGGCCGGCCGAGCATGACCCCGTCGCAGGGTCGGAGGCGATGACCCAAACCGCAGATACCGCCACCGGTTTCCCGAGCCGACCCGCCGGCGAGTCCTCTCAGCGCCGGCCGCAGCCTTGCGTAGGCCCTGGCCCTCCTGTCGAAGCGGCGCCAAGTGCACGACACCCGCCAGACCGGACGTCCCGCTGGTAACCTAGGCCCGTCGGCGTGGTCCCGGTGAGCTCAGTTTCCGGCGGCGCGGAATGCCTCCAGAACCTCGGCCTTGATGCGGCCACGAGTGGACACGGTGTAGCCGTTACCCGGGGCCCAGGCGCGAACCGCGGCAGGGTCGAAGCCGCTGAAAGGCTTGGCGGGCTTCTCGGCCGTTCCCGGCGTCCGACGCCCGCCAGAGGTCTTTCGTGCGACGGCGATGTAGCGAGCGAAAGCGTCCCGCAGGGTCGAGGCATTGGCTTCGGTGAGGTCCAGCTCGTACTCGCGGGAATCCAGACCGAAGCGCACTGTGGTGTCGGCCGGCTCGCCGGTCAGGTCATCGACCAGGGTGACGACAGTCTTCGTTGCCATGGCGATCATGTTTCACGCACGAACGCGGATTGCCCATGGGACCGCCGGCACGCTCATCCCATGGTGGCACACACGCGGTCAGGACAGCGCCTCGATTACCCGCATACGACAGTCCTTCGAAGTGACCCCAGTCAGGCGAAGAAGTGTTCAGCCGGCGGGGTCACTTCACAAGTTGGCCATCGGGGCGTCCGACTTGAGGCTTCCTAGGAACCGGCCGAAGTAGAGAAGGCATGTTACGCGAGGAGCCTCTAGGACAGGAGAAGGCTTTGGCTACGAACGTCGGGGTCATCCCTCCTGGCGCACACGACGTCGACTGCATGGACGGTCCGGCCGGGCAGGTCACCTGCGGCTACACGATTGACGATCCGACGGCGCCCTGGCCAACCACTCCGTACAGCCACTACACCAACGTGTGGTCGACGTACACAAACCGTGGGTCATTCACTGGCCGATGTCGGCCGAGGACCTGGCGCCGGAGCTCTTCAGCCCTCGGGGGCCGGCTTGATTTGATGCTGCTCGTCGGTCGCTTGATCCGAAAGCCCCTCCAGCGCCTGCAACACCAGGACGGAGGCGACCACATCGGCGTGCACGCTGGGCAGGCCCAGCGGTGAGGGGAACAGATCGGCGAACGCCGCATCCGGAAACAGCTGCCGTCGATGCTCGGCCAAGAACGAATACACGCTGCCCGCAGGCACCAGGCGTTCCAGCGCCGACTCGGCGTCCATCACCCCATGCTGGGCCGGGGAAGTGCCCTGCATAACCCCGATCGTCCCGCCGACTCTGCCGACGGACGAGCCCCAATATCAGCAGGCTCGTAGGCGAGCGGCCCCCTTGGTCGCCGCATAGGTGGGGCTTGAGCTTCCGGTCGCCGGCCATGACCCCGTAGGTGCCCTTCTCAGGCAACCCAAGTCAGGACCGCATCGGATACTGCGAGAAGCGCTTCGCTGTCTGCCCGGCCGAGCAACTTCAATCCGTCAAGCCAGTGCGGCGTCACCAAGATGAGTGCGAATGACCGGGGTGCCCGAAGGGCAGCGAGGCCCGTCAGCACTCTGGCGACTACAGCAAGGGCGTCGGCCTGTGCTGCCCGGCCGGGCATGCTGCGGGCGATCTCTTGGGCGGTGGGCACCATCTGTTCGCCTCCATCCACGAGATTCACCAGCACCGCCCCTAGCGCCTCGACCTGCGCGGTCGAGCCGGGGATGAACCGGGCAGTCTGCTGGGCGGCGGCGGCGATTTGTGCGGCGCGGTCGGCATGGCCAGCGCTAGCCAGCACACGCGCGAGACGCGCCAGCGCCCTGGCCTGGCCGAGGTGGTCGGAAATGCTTCGGGCGGTTTGCTCGGCGCGGTCAGGCAGGCCGGCATCGGCCATCCCCGTGGAAACGGCGCTCAGCGCCGTGGCCTGCCAGTAGGGCTCGGGGATGGACCGGGCAGTCTGCTCGGCGCGGTCGAACTGTCCGACGGCTGCCAGCGCCTCTACGACGTGGAGCGTCGCCAGATCGCTCCAGGGATAGCCGTAGCTTCTCTGGGCGGCCTGCTCGGCGCTTCTCCGGGCTGCCTGCTCGGCAGCGGAAAGCACCTGTGCGGCATGGTCGGCGTGGCCACCGGTCCTCAGCGCTCGGGCGACATCGAGCAGCGCCTCGGTCTGGTCCCCCGGGTCGGGGATGGTGCGGGCCATTTGCTCGGCGCGGTCGAGTTGGCCCACTGCCGCGAGCGCCCGAACGACGGCTGACTGTATCCAGCTCGGCGGGCTTGGGTCCGAAATCGCGGCCTGCTCGGCCGCCACAGCGACCTGCACGGCGCGTTCGGCGTGGTCAGCGGCGGCCAGTGCTTCGGCGACGCCGGCCAGTTCTAAGGCCAGCTCCGCGCCCCGGTCGCTCGGGTCGGGGATGGCGCGGGCGATGCACTCGGCGCGGTCGGCGTGGCCCGCAGTCGCCAGCGCTCGGGCGACATTGCTCAGCATGTTGGCCTGGACGCGGCGGTCGGGGATGGTGCCGGCGATCTGCTCGGCGCGGTCGGGGTAGCCGACGGCCGCTAGCGCACTAACGACGCGGACCATCGCCCACCCCTGATTGAGGTGGTCGGGGATGGTGCGGGCGATCTGCACGGCGGCGATCGCCATCTGCTGGGCGCGGTCGCCGTAACGCGCGGCGCCCAGCAGCGTGGCGCCAGCGCCCAGCAGCCCTGCCTGCGCGGCGGGGTCGGGCACGGTTCGGGCGACCTTCTCGGCCGCGGCCGCCACTTGCTCGGCTCGGTCGGTGCGGCCAGCCCCGACCAGCGCTTCGGCAAGGACCGTCAGCACTCGCGCCTGCGCGGCGGGCTCGGAAACGGTTCGGGCCACTTTCTCGGCCGCGGCCGCCACTTGCTCGGCTCGGTCGGTGCGGCCAGCCCCGACCAGCGCTTCGGCAAGGACCGTCAGCACTCGCGCCTGCGCGGCCGGGTCGGGGACGGCCCGGGCGACCTCCTCGGTCGCGGCCGCCACTTGCTCGGCTCGGTCGCCGTGGTCGACATCTGTCAGCGCTTCGGTGACGGCAGCGAGCGCCCCGCGCTGCTCGACGGGGTCGGGAACCCAGCCGGCAATCTGCTCTGCTCGGTCCGCGTAGCCGGCTGCGATCAGCGCCTCGGCGCCGGCGATCTGTGCCGTGGCCTGGTCATCTGTGTCTGGCACGGTGTGGGGGATTTGCTCGGCGCGGTCCCCGATGGCAGCGGAGGCCAGCGCGTCGGCGAGGACGGCCTGCACTTCGGCGAGGGCGACCTGAGTCGCGCGGACGGCCTTGAGGTCGGAGCCTTCGGTGAGGGGCGAGTCGTGAAGCGTGTGGTAGATGGTGTCAACGATCTGCTCGACACGGTCGGTACGGCCGACGAGGGCCAGTCCTCGCGCGGCAGCGACGAGCGCCCCGGTCCGGTCGCGGTAGTCAGGAACGGTGCGAGCGGTCTCCTCGGCAGCCACCGCCACCTCCTCCGCACGGTCGGCGTGCCCTGTTTGGGCCAGGGCCCGGGCGGCCTCGGCCAGTGCGTGCGCTTGCGCAGAGCGAGAGGAGATCGCTTGGGCCAGCCTGACGCCGCGGTGTGGGCGCCCCAGACGAACCCACAGCGCTGGAAGGTTGCGGGGGATCGCCTCGTTGCGCTGCGTGAGCCGCTCTCGCTCGACGGCCAGGAGAGCCAGTTCGGTGAGGTTGGGGTCCGGTCGGTCGACCAATAGCTGCTGAGCTTGCTCGATCTCGGCCAGGGCGGCGGCGTCGACGTTTGTGCGGATGAGCATGCGGTCGTGCCGTGTGGGATTGGCGGCCAAGCTCGCGAGCCGTTCGATGGGGCCGAGCTGAGCGAGTTGCTGCCCGTACGGGACGAGGAGGTACCGGGGGGTGTCAGGTGGCCAGCCTCGGGCGGCGTAGTCGTCGGCCCAGTCGTCGATCAGCCGCTGGAAGTCAGGTAGGTCGTCCTGAAAGAGATCACGTGCCTCCTGCAGAAGTAGCTCATGGGCGAAGACATGCACGGTCTGCTCGGGCTCATCATCGTCGGGAACGGTGCGCAAGCTGCGACTAAGCGCCTTTCCCAGGCTGTCCCTCACTTTGACTGCGGTCACCGTCCGATGACCGAACCGACGTGTTAGCTCGGCAAGCTCCCTGCTGCTCAGGCCGCCCGAGGCGATGGACAGCAATCCGATGAGGTCGCCGTTGAGGTCAGCGGCCTCGCGAGCGGATCCCAGTTCCGCTTCGGCGGCTTCTCGAATTTTTGACGCCACCGGGGACACGGAAAGAGGCCAAGCGTGCCGGCGCAGCGGGTGCTTGCCATCCAGCTTGAGCGGCACGCCGGCCCGGCTGGCGACCAGCAACCAGGCGTTGTCGGGCAAGGCGGTTGCGTCAGGCAGCCAGCGGGCGACGGCGAGACCGGACTCGACGGTTTGGTCCTCGTCCAGCCCGTCGACGAGGACGAGCAGGCGGTGGCCGCGCTGCTGCGCGGCCCCGGCGGCGTCGCGCAACAGGAAGGGAAGTTCCGCCACGCGCTCCGCAACAGGCGCCGACGGCGGCTGCGGCTTCTGTGCGTGAACCGCCAGCTGGCGCGAGAGCACGTCGAGGGCGTAGTCGGCGCTGGCCTGACCGGTTGTGCGGCGCAGGAAGCAGGCGGCCACGTCGACGTCGCCCGGGGGATGCAGAACGAAGGTGGCCAGCAGCGCGGTCTTGCCGGCGAAGGCCTCGGCTTGGATCCAGCGCCATCGCTGCGGTCCGTGGCAAAACTCGGCCAAGTCCACCAGCTCCCGCTCCCGGCCGACCAGCACCTCCGGTCTGACCGCGACCGCGGCCACTTGGGCCTTCGCGACGACGAGGTCGCGGGCGGTCGGCGGGTTGACACAGTCGAGCTGCTGGCCGGGGGCGGGCAGCTGGGGCAGCGCCCGCCGCCACGCGGCCACGGTCTCCGCCGGGGCGTCGAGCAGGGGCGCCACGTCGAGGAGGGTGAGCGTCCCGGCGCCCTCCTCGGGGTGGTGCTGCCCGACCACGCCGAACAGCCGGCCCTCCGTAGTGAAGACCCCGGCCCCGGACATGCCCTCCCACGGTGAATGCCTCCGCTGCGGGTCGTCGGGTGGCGGGCTGTGCACGGCGAACTCCAGCGTCCCAGTCTTGGCATTCGACCCAGCCACGACGCTTCCTTGTGCTTGGCGCAACTCGCGGAGCAGCACGCCGGGCCTACCAGGGGCCGTTCGCAGCTTGTGCCGCGGAAAACCGGCGGCGACCGCCGGCAGCGGCTCGACCGTGGCCCGGTCCAGCCGACCGAACAGCACCCGCTCCACCGACTGTGCCGCCACCGGCACCAGTGCCAGATCCGCCTCCGGCACCAGCAGCACCGCCCCCGGCGCCACTGCCATTTGGGCCTCGGAGGTAAGCTCGGTGGGCGCGCCCAGCCACACGCCGATCGTCTCCGCGTCGGCGACCACGTGCGCGGCGGTCAGCACCCAACCCGACGCGACCAGATAGCCCGAGCCCCGCTCTAGCGGCTGGCCGGTCCGCTCGACGAGCAGCTCCGCGACCCGCTCACGCACCGGATGAGTCACCGTCGCCTACCAGGTATCAGCCGCCGGCGCCCTGGGGCTCAGAGTCGCGTTGGCCGGTGGCCGGCCGCAGCACCGGGGCCTCCTCCCCCGCCACGACCGCACCGGCCACATCGACGCTGCGGGTGGTCACCTGACGCACCTGCCCCTTCGCGTCGTAGGTGACCTGTTCGATGCGCGGCCTGAGCGTCAACGTGAGCGTCTGAGTGCGCACCCGCTGCGAGGACAGCTCCCCGCTGCCGCTGACCTCGGCGTTCAGGACCCAGAACTTCGCGCTGACCTTGCCCGACCCACCGCCGCGCCGTTCCGTAGTGACCGCCACCTCCAGCGCGACAGACACCTCCTCGACCCCGAGCTTCAGCGAGGAGCCCTCCGCCCGCTGCTGCGCGACCGCGAGCTCCGCCCGCAGATCGGTCAGGAAGTCCGCCAACCCCACCGACCCGGCAGGCGGCTCATGCGCGTCCGGCTCACCCGTCTCCGACACGACCGCTCCCCCTCGGCGCCCAGAAGGGCACCCAGGGTCCCGTTCCCGCCCGACGACGGTCAACGGGTTCGGGCGCTGACTGCCTGAGCCGGGATGCGCCTCCGGCGCCAGCCATCGCGCCCGCACCGAAGTCACGCTGGTACCCAAGCCGTACTCAGGTGCCGGGCACATCCCGGGACTGACCGGAACGAAGACGCCGCGAAGGTGCAGGTCCCGCACCGTCAGGGGGTGATGAGCAGCCAGTTCTTCACCGGCGGCCGTCCCAGACCAGCAGGATTTGCGCCGCCGAGCATCCAGCAGGCGGGCCTAGTCAGCCTCGGTGAAGCCTTTGCGCCGCTCGCGGGCGCCGGCCGCGGTCGTCCGGCGGGCAGGAGACCGTCTGGCAGTCAACTGAACGGGGGCGATCCCGTCACTGCCGCGGTACGCGGGCCGCGTCCCAACGGCGCCGCCGTCGCTTCCGTGAACCACGGCACTCGAACGGCAACGGGGCCGAGCGACAGCGAGGAGCCGCTCCTCCGGCCACCATAAGTGGCGCGAGAAGGCACGCGGAAGGCACGGCATCCGCCCGACTTAGCCCTGACCAGCGAAGATGGCGCTAGGAGTCCCAAGCCTTCCAAGCTGGCCATGCCGGTTCGATCCCGGTCACCCGCTCCACTGCAATGTCGCGGGACACCCCGTCCGCCGCCGGCAACGCGCCAGACTTCTTGACCCCGGAGGTTTCTCCGAAATGCATCTTGCACGTCTGCCGGCAGCCAGCCGGGTGTCTCAGCGGAGGCGCGCCCGTTCCCAGTTACCGCCCCGGTCACCGGGCTCGATCACTGGCCGCAGTCGAACGCGTCCTCCGGCGACGCGCCCTCCTGGCACCAGTACGTGGGACTGATGGAGGGATCATCGACCGGGTCTTGGCCGGTACGTGCGGCGCGTAGAGCTCCAGCGTGAACTCATGGCCGACGTCGTGGAAGGGAGGGTACTCGGCGGCGCGGTCGGTGCCCTCGGTGTCGGTGACAGAGCGCGGTGATCGTGGCGTTGAGTGTGGACCCGCCGACCGTGTAGGTGAACTGCTCGATGTCGTTGCACCACTCCTCGACGGCCGGCCCCGCAGGTGGAGCCGTGGGTCTGCACGCCTCCGACGTCGTGGATGGTCAGCTGTGCGCCGTGCGCGTACCACTCGCCGAGGAACTCCGCGGGCGCGCCGCTGGTGGGAGTGCCGGCGTCGGCAGTGCCGATGAGCGCGTCGAGCTAGCCGGGGTCGGCATCGCCGGCAACGCGCATGGAAACCGGCTGCTGATGTCAGTCGCCGGGGATGACGATGACTGAGCGCGCCTCTCCCGCGTGCGACCCCGTGCCCTTGGTCCTCTCGGCGACACCTCCGGCTCGACCTCCAGGTGGGCGGTGCCGTGACGCGCCTACCCGAGCTCCGGTCCGGAGCGCTTGGCACGCCTCATGTTCTTCCGCTACGGGAGCGTTCTCTTTATCCTTCGAGAGGTCGCGCCGAGCGGGCGCCGGTCACCGGGGGTGCCATGACGGCTCGGTTCTGTTCGTCCTGCGGTGCGGCGGTGAACCCGTCGGCTCAGTTCTGCGCATCGTGCGGAACGCCCGCCGGTGCACCGACGCTGGTTGAGCGGAGCGTCGTCTCCGGTGCTGGCGTCCCGGGGGGCTCAGCAACGGCCGGGCCGACCGGCTCCACGGTCGAACCGCCGCCGAGGGTCTCGTTGACCAAAGCCGGTGGGGCAGCCCCGGTTCCGCCGCCGGCGTCCCGGTCCGGCGCGGCGGCCACCGACAGCCCCTGGGAACCCGTCCCGTCGGGGCCGACAGCCTCCGGGGCCCCGGCCGGACCGCCACGCGCTCCCTGGGTCCGCCGACTCGACGCAAGCACTCCCCCGACCCGACGGCACGGCGTCCTGCCCTGGTTGGCGGTCGCTGCGGCGGTGGCCGTCGTCGCCGTCATCGCGGTGTTCGTGAGTTCGCGGGACTCGACCTCCGACGTCGCCGCGACCGCCGACCCGTCGGCCGCGACGACCCCGCAGCTCGATGCTCCGTCCGCCGCGACATCCTCGAGTTCCACCGAGCCTTCGACAGACGCCCCCAGCCGAACCCCTTCCCCAACCGTGTCGGCATCACCGACTCCGTCGCGTGGAGATCTCGGCTTGCCGACGCCCATCTCCCAACCCGCCTGCAACGGTCAATGGGTGGTGTTCCTCGGCGCGGCAACCACTCCTGGCCGCTACGCCGACGACATCGATCAGCTGCTCGAGACGCAACCAGGCTCGGACTACCTGCTCACCGAGGGCAGCTGCTCGTCGCTGCGTCAGCGACTGGATGACGGCGGCATCATCTTCGCCGCCTACGTCGGCTACTTCCCAGATCAATCCGCCGCCTGCACTGCGCGCGACGGCATCGGCGGCGGCGCCTACGTGAAGCGGCTGGACAACGTCACGCCGCCCGAACAGCTCTGGCAGTGCTGAGCCACGCCGAGGGCAACCAGGGATCAGCGGCGGGCGAACCGCATCCGACGCCGAACCTGACCCGCCGCGCGTTCGTCCGCCGCTCCTCGGCCATCGCCCTGGCGATCCCGATGGCCGCTGTCCTCGGCGACGTCGCCGGCGCCCAGCCCCTGCCCGCCGACCGGCTGATCGTCCGTCCCAGGGAGGATTGGGCCCAGGGCCTGCTCCCGGTCGGGCCGCTCCTGCAGGAGCAACCGGGGGACGTCCGCTTCCTGCTGGTCCACCACACTGCCTCCGGTAACGAGTACGGCCCCGACGACGTCCCGGCCCTGATCCGCGGCTTCTACTCATTCCACACCGGTCCCGACAAGAACTGGCCGGACGTCGCCTACAACTTCTTCATCGACCGGTACGGCACGGCCTGGGAGGGGCGGGCCGGGAGCCTCGCCGGGCCGGTGCAGCCCGATGCCACCGGCGGGAGCCAGGGATTTGCTCAGCTGTGCTGTTTCATCGGGGACCACACGGTCGAGCCCCCCACCGCGGAAGCCCGGCAGGCCATGGTGGCCCTGCTGGCGACACTGGCCGAGCGCTACCAGGTCGACCCCAGTCCCGGGGCGACGACGACGTTCGTCTCCCGCGGATCCAACCGATGGCCGGCGGGCACCCCGGTGACCTCTGCCACCATCGCCGGCCACCGGGACATGTCCTCGACGACCTGCCCCGGCGACGCCGCTTACGCCCTCGTGCGGAACACCTTCCCCGCCGAGGTGACGGCGCTGCTCGGTGCCGCCTCGACGGCCCCCCCGCCGCAGCCGCAGGAGACCGCACCGGCATCGGGCGCTTCGCCCAGCGCGCAGCCGACGTCCACGCCGGCGCCGACCGACACGACCGCAACGACCGACACGACCGCAACGACCGACGTCCGGGACACCGACCCGACGGCGCCCGCACTGATCGTGGGGGGCGGGGTGACCGCCGGAGCGGCCGCGGCCCTGTACCTCCAGCGGCGACGCCCCTCCTCTGCTCGTGACGAGCGACGGCCCGACGGCGACCCGGGCGGAGCCTGAGGTCCTTCCGCAACGCCACGGTTCTCTTTACTCTCCTTCCGTCGCCCGCGCGGGCGTCAGTTCACGGGGGGACACCATGCCGGCTCGGTTCTGTTCCGCTTGCGGTGCGGCGGTGGTTCCCGGCGCGCAGTTCTGCGCAGCCTGCGGCGCGCGCGTGGGGGAACCGCTGCCGGCCGCGCTTCACGTCGTCCCCGGTTCCGACGCCCCGCCGAGCCCGCCCCCGAGTACGCCGAGCGGCCATCCCGCCGAGCCACCGGCGCAGCCCGCGCCTCCGCCCTACTCGTGGACGCCGCCGGCCGGTCCGCCCGTTGGCGGCTACGGCGCCCCGTCCGGTACCCCGTGGGGGACGGGCGCGTCCGGGTCCGGCAGCCGCTCGGGGAAGTCGATCGCGGACGGGTTCGGAGCCGGTGACTGGCCCGGCGCGCTGGCGGCGGCCGCTGCAGCCGTCGGGGTCATGACCGGCGTCGCGCTGATCGGCATGCTGATCGTCACCGAGGTTGGAGCAGGGTTTCGCGGGACCTTCGCCCTGGTGCTCGCGGCCGTCTGCAGCGCCGTCGGCGGCGATCCCTACCTCAGCGCCTCGGCGGCCGACGCCGCCGAGGGTTCGATCAGTCTGGGCCTGCTCCCGCTCAACGTGACGTTCGCCGGGCTCGGCACCCTCGGCTGGGCCTTCACCCTGCGCCTGCGGGCCTCGAGTACGACGGCCCTGCGGGACGTTCTCGTGCAGGCCGCCCGCACTGTGCTTGCCTTCACCGCCCTCTTCCTCCCACTCTCGTTGCTCACCCGATACCGGTCCGACGACGGCGCGGCACTGAACCTCGTCGGACAGTTCGGCGTCTCGGTGTGGTCCTCCCTTCTCGGAGCGTTCCTCTTCGCGGTGGCGACCCTGGGTCTGGCCAGCCTGCTCTCCCGTCGGACCGTGCTGCCCCCGCGCCTGCAACGGGTCCGCGAGGCGGTGCGCGCGCCGCTCGGCGGAGCCGCGTGCGTGCTCGCTACGGGTGGCGTCGTCCTCGCCGTCACCCTCCTGCTCGGGCTGCTCCAACAGGACGAACGGCTGGCGCTGCTCGGCGGCGCCACGCTGGGAGCCGGCAACGGCGTCCTCGCCGGCGTCCTGTGGTCGGGCGGCGTACCTCTGACCATGGAGGGCGGGCTGGCGACCAGCGTGCTCGGTGGCTTCCAGCGCACCGCCTCGCAGAGCATCGACCTGACCACCATCACCGACGTCAGCGCGTGGTTCTGGCTCGCCCCCGTCGTCCTGCTCGTGGTCGCGCTCGTCGTCGCCATGGCGCTGGCCGTCCGGCAGGACTCCGTCCCGGACGCGCGGCGCGAGGGTCTGCGGTTCGCTGCGGCGCTCGCCGCCATCGCGTTCGCCGCGGCGCTGCTGCTCCGGATCTCCGTCTCCTCCGAGGGCAGCGCCGCCGGGGCGACCGGCTCCGCCGGCGGCACGGCCACCTTCAACCCGTTCCTCGCCGGTTTCGTCTTCGCCGTCTGGGGAGCTGTCGCAGGCCTGCTCGCGCCCGTGCTGGCGACCCACGCCCCCGTGGGGTTCGTCTCCTTCGTCCGCCGTCGGTTCGGAACGGCGGATGCCCTGGCGCGCGGCTACGCCGGGCCGTCTCCTGTCGGCGGCACTCATCCGCCCGCGCACGGAACTCCCCCGCCCAACGCGCCGCCGAGCACGTCGCCGCAGTGGCGCCCGTACGAGCCTCCTCCCGTCTAGGCCGACCATCAGCGGCCTCCGCGCCGTACCGACCACCTCGCGGCGAGTTCAAGGAGCACCACCATGGCCTCCTGCGCACCGTGGCCTGCTCCATGTACCCGGAGGTCGATCCTGCGAAGACTGCAGCGCGGCGGCGGTCACGCCACCGCCGCGGGCCAGTCGCATCAGGTCCCCGATGACAACGGCGGCCGCGACGTCGTCAGCCGATCGCACTGGACGGCTCAGGGACGGCGAACGTGCCTGGTGACCGCTGTCGTCCTGTGCTCGATCGCAGCAACGGCACCTTCGTGTACTGGCCGACGAGGACGAGCCCGTCTCGATCACCACTTCCGGTGACTCGGATGTGCGTGGTCCGGGCGCGGCCATCCCGGACGGCGGATCGACCATCCTGTCGCCGAGCGCGAGGACTCTTGGGCGCCTCATGTCCTGGACGCCTTGTGCCTGGACGGACAACGCCGAGTCCTGTCGGTCACGGCGAGCATCCAGCCGCGGGATCAGGTCGAGATCGCCCGCTCGGCGCGAAGTCCCGGAGCCGTCGCCGAGCCCCAGCCCAGGAGGCCGCATGACCCGCTACGCCCACTGCGGTCACCCACAGGCGCCCGAAGCGCGCTTCTGTGAGGTCTGCGGCGTCGCGCTCGCCGCGCCTGCGCAGACTGGGCAGCTGCAGGCTGAACCCTCACCCGCCACCCCCGGGGCGCCGCCGTCGGGCGGTCCCTTCCTGCTGCAGCCGACTGACGCCGACGAACCACGGACCACAGGTGGCGGCCTGTCATCGGCTCCCCCGGCGCCAGACCGTGCCCTCGAAGCTCAGATGTCGATCAGCCCGGACGGCCGGTCATCCGTGACCAGCGGTGCTCGCGCCGACCTCGACCCACCGGTCAGGAAGCCAAGGGCACGACGGAACCGGTGGCGCGTCGGCGTCACCGGGGTCATCTTGCTGGTCCTCGGCATTTTCGGCACCGGGCTCGGCGTCGGCTGGGTGGCCGGCAGCCGCTCGGTCGACGGTGCCGCCGGCAACACCACCGTCGAGGTCATCGGGGCTCCCAGCGTCGCCGATGGCGATCTCGTTGTGCTTCCCGACGTCCGGGGACTCCTCCTCGTCGACGCACAACAGGCCATCACGGACGCCGGCTTCCCACTCGACATCGTCGCCGTCCAGAACGCCGCCTCCGCTCTGCCCGCAGGCACGGTGGTCACTCAGGACCCCGTCGGCGGTAGCGAGGACGTCGCCCAGGTGACCCTCTTCGTCGCCGTCCCCGGCAGCATCCCGGATCTCATCGGCCACACAGCCGACGACGCCCGGCGCGCGCTACTCCAGCTCGGCGCGACCTTCCAGCAGCAGCAACGCTACGACCCCGCGGCCATCGAAGGCACCGTCCTCGCCGTCGACCCGCCCGCCGGCAGCCCGTTCACCGGCTCGGTCACCGTCACCGTCGCCGCCCCCGCCGACAGCGTCTTCCTCGCCGACCTCGAGGCCGAAGAGGGGACGTGCAACGACGGCGAGACCGGTGTCAACGGCAACCAGTACGACCACGCCCTCGTCTGCACCCCCGGCAGTGCCACCAGCCCCCGAACGACGACCTACCTGACCAACCGCCTCGGAACCACTCTCGACGCGGTCGTCGGCCTCAGCGACTCCAGCGACACCGACGCCGCGGCCACGCTCACCGTCCTCGGCGACGGACGGGTCCTCGCCCGCCTCGACGTCCGCTATGGACAGTCGCAACCGCTCTCGGTGCCGATCGGCGGCGTCCTCCGGCTGGACCTGCAGTACGCCTCCAGCGGCGAGGGCTCCGGTCAGCTCGCCTTCGGTGACGCCCGGATCGTCGGCTCCCCCGACGCCATCACCACCTTGGCCGGCCAGTGAGCGCCCTCCGCCTGCTCTCACTCGGCCTCATCGCGCTCGCCCTCGCCACCGGGGTCGTCGTCATCCCCGCCCCGCCGGCGTCGTCCGCCCCCAGTGACCCCCTGCCCACCGCCGGAGTTCAGCCGATCCTGCTGCTCGTGGACACCTCGGGCTCCATGGCCGACGACGACCCGAACGGCGTAGCCAAGATCGAGGGCGCCAAGACCGGGCTGCTCCGACTGCTCACCAGCCTGCCGCTCCGAGCCGACATCGGCTTGCGCACCTACCCGGCCGACGGCGGCGACTGCGGCACGGGACACGAGGAGTTCGAGGTCACCCGCCGCGAGACAGCCGGCATGAGCGCCGTGATCCGAGGCCTGACCCCCCAGGGCGGCACCCCCACCGCCGAGGCGCTGCGCGCGGCCGGCGACGGACTCATCGCCGATCAGCTCGACACCGCCACCATCATCGTGGTCTCCGACGGGCAGAGCACCTGCGCCGACCCGTGCCCGGTCGCCCGTGACCTGATTCGCGAAGGCCTGCAGGTCACCATCCACACTGTCGGCTTCAGCATCGCCGCCGACGACCCGGCGCAACAGGAGCTCACCTGCCTGTCGAACGCCACCGGGGGCACGTACACGACCGCCGCCAACGCCGACGACCTGGCCGAGCGCCTCGGCCGGCTCAGCGCCCCCGCCGTCGACATCGAGCTCGACACCGCCGAGACGTTCAACCCCGAGGCACAGTCGGCGCTCACCGTGCGAGCCACGATCTCCAACCCCACGGCGCAGATCGTCACCGATGTCCGCGTCGACCTGCGCTTCGACCCTCGGGCCAGCGGCGGCGCGCCCGCGGTGACCGCGCCGATGCAGCTGCTGGGCAATCTGGAACCCGGCGGCCACCGCATCGTCTCCTGGACCGTACACACGACCCTCACCCGCGCCGAGGGCGTCCTCGCCTATGTCGTCCGTGCCATCAGCGACGGCGCCCTCCCCGAGGAGGACAGCGGTCAGATCGCCTTGGTCGGCGGGATCGACCTCGCCCTCGGCGGGCAGCTGTTCCGCGACGCCGACCACGTCGTCGTCCTCGGTGACTCCTACTCCGCCGGTGAGGGCGCCGGCGACTACGAGGATGCAGCCGGCGGCGCCGCCAAGGGCTGCCACCGCAGCCGCCACACCTATGCCGTCCAGCTGTTCGGCGCCGATCGGGTGGACAACCTCGCCTGTTCCGGCGCCATCATCAACGACCACTACGCCGGCCAGAAGGGCCGGACCGTCAACGGAGGTCCGCTGCCCAGCCAGCAGGACCAACTCGACGACGTGGACACGGTCGACCTCGTCTTGCTCACCATGGGCGGCAACGACATGGGGTTCGCCGACATCATCACGAACTGCGCCGCCGGCACCGACTGCGACAGCGCGCTTCTGTGTGGCGGCCCAGCGGTCGGCGAGCTCCTGCTCATCGACGACTGCCAGGGGGCGCTGCCGAAGGTCTGGCAGGCGCAGCTCGGCTCCCTGGAGACGAACCTCGTCGGCTACTACGAGGACGTCCTGGCCGACACCGGGCGGGCGCCGGTCATCGTCCTGCCCTACGTCAACCCCGTGCCGCTGTCCGACCGCGGCCACTTCCGCTGCAACGCCGGGCTGCCCGGCGTGTCCCCCTCCGAGCTGGGGATGATCCGCTGGCTGCAGACCGAGCTGAACCGGCACATCGCCGCAGCAGTGGAGACCGTCCGCGCCGACGGGTACGAGAACCGGCTCTACTACGCCAGCGACGTGGAGACCGCCCTCGAGCCCGACCACACACTGTGCGACGGGGACCCGTGGCTGGTCTGGGCGGGGTCCCTACGACCGACCGCCTGGGGCGCCGAGACCCAGGAGCTGGTGCACCCCAACACCGAGGGCTACCGCGCCATCGCCGCCGCGCTCCTGCGCTGGTCGGCCCGCGTCGACCCGCCAACGGTCGAGGACAGCACCCCCACCGTGCGGTCCTCACTGCTCATCCGGCTGGGCAACGCCGTGGGCTCCGTGCAGGAGAGGATGGACGGCGCAGCCGCTGGCACCCCACGCCTCGACCTCCAGGACGTTCAGTCCACGGCGCCCGTATCTGCGGGACGTCCAGTCATCGTGCAAGGCAGCGGCTATGCGCCCGGTGCTTCGGTCCGTATCGGGATCGGGAGCACGCTGCACACCCTGGCCGTGGCCCCCGCTGGTGACGACGGCAGCTACCGCATCACCGTCGACGTCCCCGAGGGATACGAGGGCGACCACATTGTCTATGCGGCCGGCTTCACCCAGGAGGGCGACTATCTGCTGCAGGCGCAGCCGGTGATGGTCACCAGTCCGCCGCCGTGGGGCGCGCTCGCTCTCAGCGTGCTCGGATCGCTCGTCGCCGTCGTCGGCTGGTCACTCCTCAGGCGCGAGTTGGGACACCGCAGAGTCAGCGTTCCGGCGGGCGAGAACAGAGCGGCATAGGAACGCGCTGGAGATGCGGCTGATCGGTGGCTCGATCTCGGCCTCCTGCCGCAGCCCGTCGTCGGGCGTTACGGAGGAGGGGAGGGTCGCGACGACAGCACCGAGCAGTAGACGCGTTCGCGACGGACGCGCGACCTTTCATGACTCGTCGGTTGGCCGCTGTCCGTGAGGTCGGGGCGAACGGGCGTCGATGCACGGGGTGAGTGATGCGGGCTCGGTTCTGTTCGTCGTGCGGCGCGGCGCTGACCCCCGCTGCCCAGTTCTGCCCATCGTGCGGATCAACCGTCGGCACGCCGCCGGTCCATGAGGCGGCCGTTCCCGATGCCGGGCTTGCGGTGGACACCTTGCCGATCGCGCCGAGCGGCTACTCCGCCGCGCCGCCCGACGTCCCCTGGGAGGGACGAACCGGATCGGCGAGACGCCGACGGGCGCTGAGGCGACTCCGGCTGGTGGATAGCCGCCGCCTGGTGCGCCGGCACGCCATCCCACCGGCCATCTGCTCCTCGCGCACCGGCGGAGGCACGGTCTGAGTGTGGGCCTCGACCAACGGACCCGGGACAAGCAGTGCTCATCCGCCGGCGGCTCGGACACCCGATCCTGCCGCGGGTGCAGTCCCATTAGGGACACAGCAGCGACCTGCAGGCTCCCCTGGCACTGCGCCCACCGGACACGGCGGGATCCTCGCCCTGCGTCTACTCGGCAGGACGACATGTGCCGGCCGCATCACCGGCTAGGGGCTCAACTGCTGTTGGATCGCGGCAAGATCGATCCAGGCGCTCTCCCGGCTGATCAGGCCATCGCGGAAGTCGAAGACGTGCAAGAAGCGGGTGTGCACCGGTCGGCCCTGCCCGTCCATACCGAATGGGTGCCCCACCGCGGTGGCGTGCAGGACCGACTCGTCAACTACGTGGTCGGCGCCGTACCGACGGCGGACGGGTTCGAAGCGATCGATCCGCAAGTCAGCGAACAGCGCGCGGTAGAACTGCTCGATCTCTGTCGTACCGTGCAGCGTCGGGCCGGGGCGCCCGACGACGTCGTGCTCGGCATCGGGCTGAAAGCCCGCAACGAGCGCGGCCAGATCGCCGGTCTCCTCCGCTCTGTAGTGGCCGTCGACGAGCTCGTCCATGCGCTCCTGAGACATCTGAGCTCCCGGCACGGGCGCCGTGGTGGTCATGTCGTCCTCCTTGACAAGCCCTCGTTGTCAGGACTCGGCCATGGTGGCCTTCCGAGCAGCTCGCGACCAGCCGCCCTGGCCCCAAACCGTGTACCGGTGGGGGCAACCCGGTTGGCCCAGCCATGAGCTGCCTGTTCGGTTGCGTCGCATCCGGGGTGGCGACCTGTCCCTGAGGCCACCTTGAGGGACACGTCGTCGTCGCACCTGACCGACATGAAGGCACCGGCTCGGCGCCCTGTCGAGCTACCAGGCAGCGCTCGTCAGAGCCCGATCCCTCGGCACTGGAGATCGCCGAGACCAAGTGCCACACCTCATGCATTCGGCGTCCCGGACGTCGTTGTGACGGGTTAGCGGAGACCGTCGCAGACGGTGAGCGCCTGGTGAGACGGGACAGAGTCGGCGACCGAGCGCGCCTCCGAGAGCACGAGTGTCAGGGCCGCAAGTGCCAGAGCCAGGCACACCCCGAGGAGGTCCCTCGTCGGGTGAGGAGGTTCGCCGGCGGTCCGCGACGCGACTCATCTATTCACCAAGTATCTACTCATGGTGTAGACATCCTGCATGTCGTTGACCGAGCTCCACCTGGCCTTGCTGGCGGGCTCGCCGCGGCACGGCTACGACATCAAGCAGGAGCACGATTCGTGGTTCCCGGACACCCGGCCGCTGCCGTACGGCCAGGTGTACGCGACGTTGGCGCGACTGCAGCGCGATGGGCTGACCGAAGTCGTGGAGACCCGCGTAGAGGGCGGCCCCGAGCGAACCGTGTACGCGCTGACCGCCGAGGGGGCCGCGCGACTGCGGGCTTGGCTGGCCGAGCCTGCAGCGCCCACCGGAGTCGGCGCGGAGGAGATCGTCCGAAAGACCGTGGCCGCGTTGCACACCGGCATCGACGTCGCCGGGTTCGTCGCCCGCCAGCGAGCGGCGCACCTGCGGCGCATCCGAGAGCTGCAGGCCACTTCACCGGGCGCTGGCGCGGCCGAGCGACTGGTCCGGGAACACCTCATCGCCCACCTCGACGCCGACCTGCGCTGGCTCGAGCTGGCCACCGACCTGCTGCCGGCCCCTGACGGCCGGCAGACCGTCCACCCCGATCAGGAGGAGAACCGCGCATGAGCACGGTCGAGCTGTCCGGTGTCAGCCATGCCTACGGCCGCACGCAGGCGCTGAGCGACGTGTCGCTCAGCGTGGAACCCGGGGAGGTCGTCGCCGTGACCGGGCCCAGCGGCTGCGGGAAGTCGACCCTGCTCCTGCTGACCGCGGGAGTGCTGCGCACCCAGTCCGGCCGCGTCGTGGTCGCCGGCACCGAGCTGTCCGGGGCCGACGACGCCGCGCGCGCACGGTTCAGGCGCCGGCACATCGGCCTGGTACTGCAGTTCGGGCAGCTGGTTGAGGATCTGTCGGTGCGGGACAACGTCGCGCTGCCCTTGCTGCTTGAGGGCCACCGGCCGGCCGAGGCCCGCGCTGCGGCCGACGGCTGGCTCGACCGGGTCGGGTTGGACGTCGGACCCGACACGATGCCGGCGGACCTGTCCGGCGGCCAGGCGCAACTGGCCGCCGGCGCCCGCGCCTTGGTCACCGGGCCGCAGCTGCTGCTGGCCGACGAGCCGACCGCCAGCCTGGACACCCCCGCCGGGCGGGCGCTGCTGGACCTGCTGGTGGGCACCACGGTGCAGGCCGGCGGGTCGGTGGTCCTGGTCAGCCACGACAACGCGGTCGCAGCCCGCGCCGACCGCGAGATCCGGCTGCGCCGCGGCGCGATCGCCCACCAGGTGGCCCTGTCATGAGCCCTGCCACGAGGTCTGTCATGAGGCCTGCCGCCCTGTGGCAGCTGGCGGCCCCGAGCGTGCGGGCCTCCCGCACCCGGGCAGCGTTGGTGGCCGGCGGCACCGGCGCGGCCGGCGCGCTGGTCCTGACCACCGGAGCGCTGTTCCGAGTGCCGGCCTTCGCCCTCCCACCCTCCGACACCACCGACGTCTACGAGGTCTCCTACGACCCCCGCTTCGCCAGCATCGTCACCAGCGCCGAGACCCGCATCGGCGTGGCCACCGCGGTGCTGCTGGTCGCCGCCACCGCCTTGGTCCTGGCGTGGCAGGCCGTGTCCGCCGGCAGCGCGCGCCGCCACCGCCGCGACCGGGCGCTGGCGACCGTGGGGGCCACGCCGGGCGACCTGCGGCGGCTGGGCGCACTCGAGACCGCCGTCGCCGGCGCGGCGGGGGGACTGCTGGCCGGGCCGGCCTACTTGCTGCTGTGGCTGGTCCTCGGACCCGCACAGCCGGCGGCCAGCCGGCTGTTGCCCGCGCTGGCACCGGCCGACCTCCTCACCTGGGCGTGCCTGGTACCGGTGTCCGCGGGGCTGGCCGCCGCCGGCGCCCGCTTGAGCACAGGACGCCGCCGGCGTCCGCTTCGCGGCTGGTGGTGGGTGGCGCTCGCGGCCGTGGCGCTCACCGGCATGCTCGCCGTTCCGCGACTGAGCCAGATCGCCGACCGGCAGGTGCAGGTGGCGCTGATGTCGGCCGCGGTGACGCTGCTGCTGTTGGCCGCGCTGGGCAGCGGCACGCCCTGGGTCCGGGGCAAGGCCGCCAGGATGAGACGCCGCAGCAGCACCGCGGACGTGCTGGCCGCCGGCGGACTGCGCACCCTCGCGGGACCCGCGGGACGGGCCGCCGGGGTGCTGCTGGGTGCCGGCCTGACCACCGGTGTGGCCACCGTGCTGCTGGGCATCACCCTGCGTGAGGGCACCGCCCTCGGCTCCGGCGGCTCCCTCCTCGGGCTCGTGCTGGCCGCCGTCGCCGCCGGCTTGGCAGGACTGGCCGGACTAGCGACCCTCACCCTGGCCGCGGTCGACGACCTGCTCACCACGCGCCGGGCCCTGGCCGCGATGGCCGCCGTCGGCGCCGACGTGGCCACGCTGCAGGTCGTGCAGCGGCGGCGGCTGCGGGCGGCGACGATCGCACCTCTGGTCTGCGGCCTGCTCATCGGCGGGCTCGGCTACGGGGCCCTGAGCGCGACCCCAGGATCGGCTCCCGCCGTCGACGCGTGGCCGCTGCTCATCGTCGGCCCGATCGCCGTCGGCCTCTTGATGCTCGCGAACGCGGGGATCGTGCGGCTGCTGAGCAGCCGCACCCGTGCGGCCATCGACCCGGCCAACCTCCGCGTCGCATGACCACCGACGAACCCGCCAGCGTCATCGCCGCCCGCCAACTCGCCGCAGACGCCCGCGCACGACGCGATTGCACCGATCCGGGCATGACGGCCAGCCCTTCTCTTGCCCATCGATGCCGCAGACAGCTCCGGCGGCGCACGATCGATGGCGGCCCGCCGCCGACCGCACGTCCGGCAGCACCCGAGCCACCGCGGGGGTGAACAACGCAGAGCCGGTCGACCATGGCCGACGACCGGCGCGCACCGACCGTCACACCGGACATCGCGGCGCCGAACTGCCCGGCCGGAGCAGGACGACCGGAGGCGTACTGGAGGACGCCGACGAAGCTCCGAGGCATGACGAGGCAAGCGGCGCAGGGGCAGGCTCTTGATCGCGGCCCGCTGCTGACCGTCGCGCGTGCCGGCGAGTACCTCGGCACCGGCGAGCGGTTCACCCGCCGGCTCATCAACGAGCGCCGGATCAGCTACATCGAAGTCGGCAAGTATGTGCGCCTCGAGAGGTCGGCACCAGACGCCCTTGTGGATGCCGGCCGCGTCCACAGCCAGCACTGATCAGCGACGACGCCCGTGCGCGGTTCCGCCGGCGAGTCGGTGATCCGGTGGTGAGACACCGGGTCCAGCCTGCAGGGCGGACGACCATGCCGAGCCGTCACCGCGGCCGCCCACGAGTTCGCGGTCGGTCCACCGCTGCAGCACTGCCGGCGCCGTGGGCAGCGGCTCCGCCCACCGCTGGTCGACCGGCAGAGCGCCCGCCCGGGCACCACCGGGTCGTCCACCCGTCGACGACCACACCCGCACCGTCACGTCCTCGACGTCGCCCACCGTCGGGACGCGCACCGACCGGCCGCTGCTCCCCGCAGGCGACGGTGGAGGACCCCCGTCCGTTCGCCCGCGCCCCCTCGCCGACCCGGACGTCCTCGTGTCAGAGCGGCTTCTCGATGACCGTGAAGCGCATCGCCCCGCCACCGAGGAACCGCGTCAGGCCGGACGCGATGCCCAGGCACTCGAGCACGGCGAAGACGGGGGTTCCCGCGATCACGACAGCCGGTTCCCACCAGCGGATCCGGTCCTCCACCGACCAGCGGACGTTGATCTTGAACCCCTCCCAGTACAACCACACGTAGAAACCGAAGTTGACCGCCCAGACCGCACCGACCGCCATGTGCACCGGCGTCGTGTCCGCGTCACCGAGCAGGAACCCGACTGATATGAGGACGATGGGGTTGGCGAACGGCGCGCCGACCCACAATGCGATGGTCGGCAGGAGCAGCACGCGCCTGCGCAGCGGGATGGAATCCTGTCTCAACAGCGCCAGCAGACCCCAGACCCAGCGCTCGCGCTGCTTGACGAAATCGCTCACCCTGGCGGGCGATGCGCCGTAGGAGCACGCGGGGAACCACGCACTCCGGCCAGGATGTGCGTCGCAGAAACGCATGGCGAACTCGGCGTCCTCGACGATCGTCCGGGGACCGAAGTCCCAGCCGATCTGCGCCTCCACCGAGGCGCGCACGAGGAGCAGTTCGCCGTGCAGCCCGATGCGCGGCCTCCCGCGCCCGGTCGTGATGGGGAAGAAACTGATGTCGCACCCCGGCCGGACCGCATCCGCGTACCAGGTGAGGCGGCTGCGCGCGAATTCGCGCGGATAGGCCAGGATGCCCTGGGCCAGGTGTCGTCCGTCGCGCCCGGCCCTGCGCTGGCACTCGACGAAGCGGGCGATCTCCGCCGCTGTGTACGGGTTGAGGCTCGTGTCGTCGTCCATGTGCAGTATCCAGGCGTCGTCCACGGCTTCGCCGTCACGCTGCCGGAGCAGGTGGGCATAGTGGATGGCACGGGCCTTGAACCTCGTGCCGTGCGGCGTCCGGAAGTCGCGGGGAACGGTGACCACCCGCACCAGCGGATGGGCGGACGTCAGACGCAGGAGCTCGGTCTCGGTGTCGCAGCCCTCGTCGACGACCACGTCGATGCGGAGGCAGCGGAAGTAGGCCGGCAGACAAGCGCAGAACGAGGTGAGCACCCGGGTCAGGGCGCGGTGCGTGTCCTCCCGGCCGATCGTCGGGACGACGACGATCAGCGGCTGGGACGACACGGCCACCTCGGTCTCGTCCCGTTCTCGGCGGGTCACCAGGCGTCTCACGTAGAGCCCACCGGCCATCCCCTGGGCCGTCAGGACGATCGGCAGCGTCCACACCACGGACGCGTACCAGCCGATGGGGCCGGTACGCGGGTCGAGCATCCGCAGCCAGGCGGTGAGCAGCAACGAGAAGGCCGCCGCGAGCACGAAGCAGGTCAGTCCGGGTCGCCACCGCCGGGCGGAGTGGGGCGCCAGGACGACGGCCGCCTCGTCGCCGGCCGGGTCGGGCTCGCCGCGGAGCCAGGTGCCGACCGGCGGCGAGGTGAGCGCTCTCCTGATCGCGAGGCGGCGCACGATCACTCCGGTGCGGCGCGGTACCGGGTCACCGTGACGCCGGTGAAGGAACGCGATCCGGCTGGCTGGAACGTGGCGGCGAGCCGGGCGGGGACGATTCCCTCCGGATCGGTGTACCAATCGTGGCTGTACACCACCCAGAATGCCGGCCGTCCACTCGTCAACCGGTCGAGTCGTGGCAGGTCGGCTCCGGTCATCCTCATCTCGATCACCTCGCTCTCGAGTACGTCGACCGGGAGCCCGCGCTGCGTGATGGGTGGCCCGCCGAACCGCGCGTAGTAGTAATCGAAGGGTATCTGGGCCCATGCTGCACTGAAGAGCACGAGTTCACCCGGTTCCACCATTTCCGCCACGTACTGGGCGGCGGTACGCCAGGCCTCTTTCCCGTCGTCCTGCTGGTATCCCCGGATGCCGACGGCGTTGATGAGCACGATCGCGACGGAGACCGCCGAGACGAGGGGCCGGATCCGCAGGCGGAGGATCCCGGCCGCCAGCAGCACGCTGAGGGGAATGGACGTCCAGATCAGCGTCTGGGTGAAGAAGATCGGTCGGCGCAGGCTGACGAGCAGCTCGACGGCCACGGGCACGAGCACCAGCAGCAGGAGTCCCGCTCCGGGTCCCCCCCGCAGCTGCCGCACGCCGAGCACGACCAGGACGAGGACGCCGGCGAGGACGTAGTCCCGAGAGGCACCCTCGGGGCCGTACGCGTTGACGAGGTCGTGCCAGTGTTGGAGGAACGTGGCCAGCGTCGGCGGCTCGATCCAGAACTCCTCGTCGACGCGGCGCGCCTGCGCCACGAAGTACGGCAGCCACGGGGCCCACAGCACCCCGGCGGCACCGAGACCCGTGGCGACCCCGACCACGCCGCGCAGCGGATCCCGGAGCGAGCCGATCCGGAGCGGCCGGTCGGGGTGACCGCCGGTCCCCCGAGGTGCGGACCGAGCCAGCTCGATCCCGACGGCGACGGTGATCGCGAGCGGTAGCAGCACCGCCGTGTTGTGGCTCGACATGGCCAGCGCCGTGCTGACGACGAACAGGCCCCAGGTGAGTGCGGGGCCGAGACGTCCTGGCCACGAGCGCCCCGCGTCGGCGCGTGGATCGACGAGGACGACGAGGAACAGGATGGACACCGCCGCGCAGAGCGTCATGAGCGTGTACATCCGGGCCTGCTGTGCGTAGGCGATCTGCAGAGGAGACACGGCGAGCAACCCCGTGCTCACCAGCCCCAGGACCCGCCCTCCGAGACGCTCGCCGATCAGGAAGACGACGGGCAGGGTGAGGACGCCCAGCAGCGCGGACAGACTCCGCACCGCCACCTCCCCGTCGCCGAGGGCGAGCCAGGCGTGGAGGACTGCGTAGTACAGAGGTGGGTGGAAGTCGAGATCCACGGTGGTGCGCCAGAGGTCCCCGAGCGGCTGCCCGCTCACCCAGACGCTGAACGTCTCGTCGATCCACATGCTCTTGTCGCCGATGCCGGCGAACCTCAGGACCGCCCCGGTGCCCGTCAGCGAGATCAGCAACAGCACGGTGAGGCGGCTGGAGGGGCCGCGCCGGTCGGCCGGGGCGTGCGCGCCCGGCGTGGCTCCGGCCGGGCCCGTCCGGGGGGGCCTGGCGGGATCGGCGCGGAAGGCAGGCATCAGGGCTTCTCGACGAGGTCGGCGGCGGGCGGCTAGCCGCCCGCCTTCGGGCAGGTCTTCCGGTACTCGTGTGCCGCCCCGACCAGGTCGGTCCACTCGGCCTCGGTCATGTTGCGGTTGGCCGTCTCGCACGCCTCGCGGACCAGGGTGGGCGTCCGGATGTCCCACAACTCGACCAGCCCGTCGCCCCTGCCCACCGCGACGACGGAGCCGTCCTGGTCGAAGTCCAGGGCGACGGGCTCGGCGTCATCGGCCAGCGGCTCGCCGATCGGCCGGCCGCTGTCCACGTCCCACAGCCGGACGGTGTCGTCCTTGCCCGTGGAGACGAGCGTCGTGCCGCTGGGGCTGATCGTCACGTCGTTGACCTCGTGCGGGTGCCCCACCAGCGTGTCACCCCGTTGCTCGCCGGTCTCGGCATCCCAGAGCCGGATGGTGCCGTCGCCGCTGCCGGAGGCCACCGACCCCGCCCGGGCGCTGTAGGTCACGCTCAGGACCCAGCCGGTGTGGCCGGTCGACGGCTCCCGGCGCTCCTCCCGGGTGGCGACGTCCCAGAGCCGCACGCTGCCGTCCTCGTTGCCGGCCGCGATCGTGCTGCCGTCGCCGACGAAGACGAGGTCGAGGACCTGCCCGCCGGGACTGGTCAGCGCGTCGCCGCGCTGCCGGCCGCTCGCCACGTCCCACAGTCGCAGGGTGCCGTCCCTGCCCGCGGACGCGAGGACCTCGCCGTCGGGACTGAACACCACGCCTCCGACCTCGGCGGTGTGGCCGGTCAACGGCTCCCCTCGCGGCCGGCCCGTGTCCACGTCCCACAGGCGCACGTCTCCGTCGGCGCCTCCCGACGCCAACAGCGAGTCGTCGGTGGAGCTGAACGCCACGCTGGTGACCCACCCGTCGTGGCCCACGAGCGCCGCTCCCCGCTGCTCACGGGTGTTCGTGTCCCAGAGCCGGAGCGCGCCGTCGGCACCAGCGGTCGCGAGCAGTGCCGGGTCGTGGGGGCTGAAGGCCAGGTCTGTCACCCGGCCCCCGTGGGCGGACAGCGACCGCTTCCCGGGGAACGTCGTCGCGACCTCCCACAGCCGGACGCTGTGGTCGAAGCTGGCCGAGGCGAGACTGCGGCCGTCCGGGCTGAACTCCACGGACCGCACCGCGTTCGAGTGCCCGGTCAGCGGTTCGCCCTGGGGTCGGCCCGTGGCACCGTCCCACAGCCGCACGGTGCCGTCGCGGCCGGCTGAGGCCAGGAGCGATCCGTCGCGGGAGAAGGCGATGTCACTGACCTCCCCCACGTGTCCGACCATCGGCTCACCGACCGGCGCGTGCGAGACCACGTCCCACAACCGGACGACGCCGTCCGCCCCCGACGTGGCCAGGAGCGAGCCGCCAGGGTGGAAGGCGACCGAGATCGCCCAACCGTCGTGACCGCTCCACGGCTCGCCACTCGGACGTCCGGTCGCGACGTCCCAGAGGCGGAGCTGACCGTCGGCGCCGGCCGTCGCCAGGAGCGAGCCGTCGGCGTTGAAGGCGACGCTCCAGAGTTCGGTGTCCTGGCGGATCAACGGCTCACCGCGCTGCTGCCCGGTGGCGACGTCCCACAGCCGGACGGTGCCGTCCTCACCCGCCGTCGCCAGCAGGGACACGTCCGGGCCGAACGCGAGACCGCTCACCGGCTCGGTGTGGCCCCCCAGCGGTGCACCGCGCGGGGTGCCCGTGGCCGGGTCCCACAGCCGGATCGTCCCGTCGTGGCCCACCGAGGCCAGCGTGGTCCCGTCCCGGTTGAACGCCAGGCCCTGCACCCAGTCGGTGTGCCCGGACAGCGGCCGGCCGCGCTGCCGTCCCGTGGCCGGGTCCCACAGCGTGATGAGCTCGTCGTTGCCACCGGTGGCGAGCAGCGCGCCGTCCGGGCTGAACGTCGCCGTCCGGACGGCGTCCGCGTGGGTCAGGTGGCGGTTGGTCACGTGGAAGGGCCTGTTGAGCGTCTCCAGCAGGGTCACCCGCGCATCCCGCTCGAGGCCGGACGGCGCGCGCTCGACGGCTTCGACGCCGAGGAGGAGAGCGGCATCGGGTTGCGAGGGACGCAGCGCCGCGGCCTGGGCGATGAGCTGACGGGTCAGGGCGGTGTCGGCCTGCAGCTCGGCCTCCATCGTCCTGTTGACGGCGATGCCCCCGGCGACGACCGCGATCAGGAGCAGGGCGGCGACCGCGGCGAGGAGCTGCCGCAGCCGGCGGTTGGAGCGCTGCACGGCCTTGAGCTCCCGGGAGGCGAGCTCCTTGCTGGCCGCCAGGAAGCCGGCCTCGAGCCGGCCGAGATGGATCCCGTCCCGAGAGACCCACTCGTCGAACGCGGCGAGCCGCGATCCGCGCAGGAGGTAGGACTCCTCCCGTGCGCCCGCGGCCCAGTCCGCGGCCTCCCGTTCCAGCTCCGAGCGCATGCGGAGGGAGGTCCTGGAGTCCTCGATGGCCTGGCTGAGCGGTGGCCACCGGCGCAGCAGCGCCTCGTGCGTCACCTCGACCGTGACGTCGGCCCCGTCGCCGCCTCCTCGTCCGCTGCTCAGCAGGCGGGCGTCGACGAAGGCATCCACGACCTGGAGCTCGTCGGCGTCGAGCGTCGATCGGGTGAGGCGGCGGCGCACGGGCTCGCCGTCCTGGTCGAGCGTCACCAGCTTCAGCAGCGTCGGCAGGATGTGCTTCCCGTGGCCGCGGGCGGTGAGCTCGGCGAGCAGCTGGTCGGCTCGGCGTTGCAGTGCGCCGACGACCCCGCCCAGCAGCTCGTAGTCCGTCGACCGGATGTGGGTCCGCTGGTCCGCGGTGGCTCGCTGCGCCAGCTCGTAGAGCGTGTGGGCGAGCAGCGGTAGCGCGTCTCCCCCGGTCGTCTCCTCGACCATCCGCTCGACCAGGCCGGGGTCGAACTCCAGTCCGGCCCGGCGCGCGGGCCTCGCGATGACCTCGGAGAGCCGGTTCCGGCTGAGCGGCTCGAGGACCAGCGCCTCGTCGGTGACCTCCCCCAGGCCGGCTCGTTCGGGCGCCGTGCTGAGGTACTCCGAGCGGAGGGTGCAGACGACCCAGAGGGGACTGTCCTCACCGGTGGCGTTCTTGACCAGCCGCAGGAATGCGTGCTGCTCGTGCTGTCCGGCGCGGCTGATGACCTCCTCGGCCTGATCGATCACGAGCAGCACGCGGGGGGACGTGCTGCCGGCGGCGTCGCTGAGCTGGCGGGCGACCTCCATCAACACCGCGCTGCCGCCCGAGGCGTCGGCGAGCCGGCGCTCGAGGTCCGCGGCGTCGCACGGACGGCCACGGGCGGCGAGCGCGAGGGCCAGGCTGTTGGCGAGCTGGTGAGTGGGGCGGCGTCCCGGCACGAACGTGGGGACCACCACCCAGCGCTCGGGTGACCCGGCCAGGTCGGGCAACAGGCCCGCACACAGGAGGGATGACTTGCCGCTCCCCGAGGGGCCCACGATGGTCACCCACCGCCCGGATCCGTACCGCAGCGTCGGCTGCACCAGGCCGGAGAGCTGGCGGGTCTCCTCGCTCCTCCCGAAGAAGACGGCCGCGTCGTCAGCCGAGAACGCTCGCAGGCCCGGGTACGGGGAGCGGGTCGGGTCCCACGACCGGGACTCCGCCGGATCGAGGCGGGCGCGCTTCATCCCGGCCCAGAGACGGGCGTACGCCTGCTCCCCCTCCGCGAGGTCGACCCACTGGACGTCGTCGATCAAGCTCAGTCGAGCGCCGTCGGACGCACGGACCGCGAAGACGGGCATGTTCATCGAGCGGGCCAGCGCCAGTTCCGCGAAGCACCACCGGGAGTCCACCGAGGCGGCGGTCGCGAGGAAGACGAGCCCGTCGGAGCGGCGGAGCGCCGCGTACAGCTCGCCTTCCCACTCGCGCCCTGCCGCGATCCCGTCGGCGACGTCGAAGTCGAGGAAGAGTGCGTGGTATCCCTGGTCCCGCAACCGCCGGGCGAGCTCCTCGGCGAGCGCGCGGTCCGCACTGCTGTGACTGATGAAGACGATCGCCATCAGCGGCACCAGCATCCGGGTTCCACCGCGGACCCCGCCGGGATCGCGCACCGCCGTGGGACGTCGTCGCACCCCTGCGCCGTCACGGCACGGGTCCCCGGCGACACCGGTGCCCCGCGGCCTGCCGCTGCACCAGTCCGGTGGCGGGACGGCGGCCGATGGCGTGGAGCGCCGGCTGCGAGGGCGCATCGTCGCGCGGGTCGCCGTCCACCGGCCACCGGTCGCCCTCGCGCTGGACAGGACTCGGCACGCCGTCCTCCTCGGATGCGCAGCGTCTCCGTAGCCCAGGACTCGAGCGGCCGCGGCGAGCCGGATGTCTACCGCAACGGGCGTCACCGCCGCGTCATCGCGCGATGCCGGGGAACCGGGGACGTCCGTCCGACGCCGGCGCAAGGACCCCACCCGGCGCAGGTCCTCTCCGCCGCCCCCCGCGCCAGGGCGGCTCCGCCGTCGGCAGCGAGGAGGGGACTCGGCTGCGGTGCTGGACCGATCGCGACCGAGGGCAGGGGAACGCTCAGGTCGGAGGGGGCTCCCCCGCCTCCGGCGCCGGCGGGGGACTCAACAGATCCGTCCAGCCTTCGTTCTGGACCGCGAGGACGCGCTCCACCTCGGCGACGAAGTGCGCCTGCTCGGCCGGCGTCGCGGTGGCGGGGGCGAAGAGGGCGACGAGCCGCTCCAACTGTTCGGCGGTCGCGGCGTACGCCGCCGCGATGCGCTGGTGCTGGGTCGCAGCCAGCTGAGCCCCCACCGCGGCCGCGACGGTCGTCGCGGCCGCCGTCCACGTGGAGAGAGGCCAGGACGGGACGAACCCGCTGACGGCCGCGAGGACGACGCCCACCCCGGTCGCGAGGAGCTGCCAGAAGCGCAGGCTCCGGGCCTGCCGCTGGTGCTCCACGGTCTTGTCCCGGTGCCAGGTGGCCTGACCCTGCGCCCGGACGGTCACGTACTCCTGGACGGTGCGCAGCGCCGGCAGTGGGCGGTCGTCGGGGGTCGCCTCCTGCTGATCGGCCACGAGCGCCTTCGTCCTGCTCTGCACGATCGCCAGTTGCGCCTGCAGGACCTGCGCCCGGTCCGGTCCCGCATACGGCGCCACCCGCATCAGATAGCGATAGGTCTCGGCCTTCAGCGCCTCGGAGGCGGCTCGCGCATGCGTCCACCGGGCGGTCTGGTCCGCGTTCAAGGCGTTCGCCTGGAGGATGCCCGCGAGGCCCAGCGCGATCGCGGCAGCGATCGCCGAGCCGGTCGCCACGCCCCGGGCCAACCACGTCTGTGCCGCCAGGGCACCGGCGAGTGCCCCGAGCACCAGCAGCACGAGGTTCCACAGGCGCCACCGGTCCAGGCGGGCCCGCGCGGCGTTCGCCGCGATCGACCACTGCCGGTGGCGGCGCCAGACCAGGTCCAGCGCACCGTCCGGCCCCGGACCGGCCCCTGGGGTCGAGGCGGGTTCCAGGATGTCGGCGTCCACGTCAGTCCTCCCGGTCGCGTCAGCGGCGGCGTCACCGCGCAGGTCGGACTCGCGGTCCCCCTCCCGGTGGGGCAGATGCCAGCACGGGGCCGTCACCGCACCGTCACCGCACCGGCAGGCTTGCTGCCGAGGGTCACCCCGTCGAGGGGCTCGGCGTCCTCCTGCCGCACCGGACAGCTGCCCGGGCCGGTGCCGTGACCCCGCCTCGCGTCGTGTTGCGCACCGGGCCCACGGGGACCCGCCGGACCGTCCCGAGCTCGCTTCCCGGCCGTCGAGGTCCCGTCGGTCATCGTGCCGCCCCCGTGGAACGGCCCGCCCTCCCGGTGGTCGGGCGGCGTGGGAGAGCGGGTCGAGGTCGCTCCACGGGCTCGCCGTCGACCGCACCGACCTCCCGCCGTCGTCGCCGCCCGTCCCACCGAGGCAGGGAAGGGGCCACCGGCGGACGGCCGGTGACGGTCACGTGACGCCCCCACCTCACCCTGGACGACACCGGGGAGACCGACCCGCGGCCTCCTGCAGATCGAGGAGGGCACGTGACCACGACGCCGCCCGCGCGGTCAACGGCCGGGGATGACACAACCCGGACCGACCTGCCCGACGGGGTGCGGGTCCTCGTCGCGGGCGGGCACGACGTGACCGACGACCGGGTGCTGCACTTCGCCACCGAACTGGGCAGGGCCCTGATGCGCACCACCGCGGCGAAGAACACACCCGTCGTCCTCGTCACCGGGGGCCGGACCGGCAGCAGGGCCGCGGACGCCGCCGTCGTACGCGGCGCACGAGAGGCTCTCACGGAGGACGGCGGCGACCTCCCGCGGAGTGTGGTGACCTTCCGGTCACCGGACCACACGGCGCTCGGCGAGCCCTTCGACGGGACCCTCGACTGCCCACCCGGCTCCGGCAGCCGGCAGGCCCGACGTTTCGCGATGACCGCCGCCGCCGACGTCGTCGTGTGCATCAACGGCGGGCACGGAACGGCGGAGCAGGCCACCCTCGCGATGGCCCTCGGCCGCCCCTGCCTCCCACTGCCGTTCACCGGAGGACGCGCCCGGGACATCTGGGATGACAGGAGGGACGGCGACGCCATCCGCGAGACCTTCGAGATCACGGACAGGATGGCGCACCGCTGGCGCTGGGAGATCGATCTGGAGGCAGGTGCGGAGGTCAGCGCACTGGCCTCCGAGGTCGCTGACCTGGTGGTTGACAAGGCGGCACTGCCCTGCTTCGTCAGCAGGCCCTACCAGGAGCAGGCCGCCGAGGTCCACGCGGACGTCATAGCGCCGGCGATCGAGGCTGCCGGGATGCGCGCCGTGGTGTCGGAGGAATCGCACAGGACCGGCCCCATCTCAGACACGATGCTCGATGAGATCGCGCGGTCGTTCGTCATGTGCGCGTACCTCACCGACGACCGGTACGCACACGCGGCACGCCCGGGGGACAGCCGGCACGCCGGGTCGGTGAACCCGAACGTGATGTACGAGGCGGGTTTCGCCTGTGGCCGCGACAAGCAGATCGTTCTCCTCGCGGTCGACACCACGGCGGTTCCGTTCAACCTGCGCTGCCACCGGTTCATCGCGATCGGCGACGGCGTCGAGGCCAGGGCCCACGCGCGCGAGAAGCTCGCCGCCACGCTGGCCGACATCCGCGGCCGCCGGCCGCGGGCAGAGCCGTCGACGGAGACCGGGGACCCCGATGACCACGGATGACCAGCACCTCGCCCGGTCCGCCCTCGACTCCGCCGAGGAGGCCGAGCCGTGGGCACGGGCGGTGATGCGTGGCGAGCAGGGGGCCTCGGCGGGCGGTCCGAAGCGGCGGACGCACGAGGACCGGGCCGCCGGTCGGACGGTTGCCGCAGCTGAACTGCTGACGGACACGGCCCGTGAGGCGCCGCGAGGAGGATGGCATCCGGGGGGACGCGGGGAGTGCGCCATGGCCGTGCTGCGCAGTAGACCGCAGTCGGGCCACGCCGGGGGACTGCTCAGCGGAGTCCACCGCGACCAGAACAGCGAGCGGCGGCCGGTGCGGACGGTCACCGCGGTCCTACCTCTCGGAGCGACCCCATGAAGCGCGTGTTCATCAGCTACCGGCGACAGGACACGGCCAGGGAGGCGCACGTCCTCAAGGCGATCATCGAAGCCCGGCTGCGCCAGGTCGCGGTCTTCGTCGACAAGGCCGACATCCCATCCGGTGCCGCCTGGCCCGATCATCTGCACCACGAGTTGATGCGGTCCTCAGCGGTCCTCGTCCTGATCGGCCCCGACTGGCGTGGAGCCCCAGCACAGTCGGACCGTCTGGACGAGCCCGATGACTGGGTCCGGCAGGAAGTCGAGACTGCCCTGGCGACGCTGCCCGGCCGTGTGCTGCCGGTCGTCGTCGAGAATGCCTTCAGCTGCCTGGAGCGACTGCCCGGTTCCATCGCCGCCCTGTCAGGGGTCCAGGCCACCGTGCTCGACAGTTCCCGGTGGGAGGCGGACGCCCAGCACATCGTCCGTTGGGTCGCTCAGACCCTGGACGCCGAGATCTCCGAGGATGCGGAACGCTTTCCCCGTCCGGACCAGATCAAGCGACTGCTGCCGCCCCTCACGGCCGAGGACATCCAGCGGATGTTGGCGAGCGGAGGCGTCGACGGCTGGAGTGTCAGACCGGTCGTGGTGCCCGGGGAGACGGCCGGTGGAGGACAGGAGCTGTACAAGCTGTTCGAGTTCTCGGACTTCCGGCGCGCGTTCTTCTTCATGATGCTGGTCGCCCAACGCGCTGACGCGGTCAACCACCATCCGGACTGGCGCAACGTGTGGAACCGTGTGTACGTCAGCCAGCGCACCTGGGACGCCGGCCACGTCCTCACCGGCACGGACTTCCAGATGGCCGCCTACATGAACAAGGCAGCGCTCGAAGCAGCGCGACAAGAGCCGTCCTGGCCGCGCGAGCTCGCTTCCGCCACCTGACGAGTGCGAGCGAGCCCCGGATGAAGCGCTCAGGAGCGGACACCCGACTCCTCGCGCGCGACGGCGCACCTCTGCCGGAGGGAGAGTGGTCGGTCGCGCCCGGATCGCGTGCAGGCGATCCCCGCGAAGGGGTCGACCGCTGGCAGCAGCTCGTCTCCCTCGCAGCAGCCGCACTGGCCAGGACCGCTCCGAAGACGGCCGACCCGAGCTCCGCGACGACAGCCGAGCCGACGGCTGACGAGCGGCGGCTGAGAAGTCGTTGCGGAGTGCGCCGGTGCGGTCGGCGCGGCGGCACGGGCGGCGCGCAGCCCGACCATGACCTCACTGCTCCCGGGGCCGCGGACGGGGCGCCACCCATGTGGTCACGCCTCCAGGTACCGCCGGACGAGGACGAGATCGTGCTGGGCGGCCGGGTAGTCGCACACCCCTCGGCGTTCGGCTGCACGGATGGCGGCGAGGATGAAGAACTCGGCGGCGTGGAGGTCCCGTTCGAACAGGAGGATGCTCCCGAGACCGTTGAGTGCAGAAGGGTCCATCGGATCGATCCACAGGGTCTCGAAGAAGCGCCGCTCGGCACGCGACAGCAGCTCATCGGCAGGGGCGCGACCGGCCTGGATGGCATCCCAGTGCTCGAGCATGTAGGCGTTCTTCAGGTGATAGCCGTCCAGGTTCACGATCATGGGATCGAGGGGCCAGCGCGCTCGGGCCTGCGCCATGACGTCGTCGAGCGATCGCTGGAGATCGGCAGCAGCCTGGCGCGACTTCCCGAGTTGACCGGTCATGACCTCCTGGCCGTGAGCGATGGTGGTGATCACCTCCCGCAGCTCGTTCGACTCGCTCCGCACCACCGGGGCCAGCGGCGTCGGTACCCCGGTCGCATCGCGGATCGCGCGCCGGAGCAGGGGGCTGGCCATGGCACCCTCCTTGCGGAGGTCCAGGTGGACGGTGTTCCCCAGACACTGCGGCAGCGGTGTCGCATCCACGACGCACGGCAGGATGAGCCGCTGCTGGTGCAGCGCCATCAGCCACTCCGAGTTCACCCAGCGCGAGGCCGCGGCCGCCTCCGACCAGAGCAGCACGAGCGATCCGCACTCCAGGATGGAGCGCTGCAGCTGGGGTCCGAGTAGTCGACCGAGCCAGATCTCGGAGTCGTCGAGCCAGACGCTCACGCCGTCGTCCTCCAGCGCTGCCTCGAGCCGGCGAGCGGTGTCTCGGTCCTGCGAGGAGTGACTGAGGAACGCGTCGCACGCCACGGGTGTGCGCCGATCTCCTGTCACGCTGATCGCCCCATCCGACGACGTGGGCAGCACGGTCGCTCCCATGCTGGGGCTGTGCCGTCACCGCGCCGTCAACCACGTACCGGCGGCCGGTACGTCGGCCTCCGGGCCGAGGTGGGACTGCGGCCGCTGGAGCCCCGACCGGGTCCACTCCCCGTCGCGGAGGACGGTCCGAGGGCGCCGGCCTCACCCAGCGGCGGCACCGTCTCCGCCTCGTCGCCGCGGTCCACGGCGACGACGGCGAGGGTCCCCGGACCCCGCGGCCCGCGGCAGGGAGCAACCCCGGCCCGGCGCGCCGCTCCTCGGGTCCCTGCGCCCGGTGGTCGAGTCGATCACCGGCACCCTCGGCGGCGAGCCGGACCTCGAACGACACGACGGTCGCTTCCCGGACCGGGGCCGGCTGCGGGTGCCGCCGACGACCACGGAGCCCAGGACTCGGGGGCGAGGCTGATCCAGCGGTCGCCCGGAGGCACCCGCGCGCCGATACTCCACGCGAGGCTGTGCCGGACGGGGACGACCGCAGGAGGGCCCGGATGACCGCTTCTGCATGCGCGAGGCTGCGTTGAGCGGCCGTGCCGCGGAGGGGCGAAGCGCCCCGCTCCAACGGGTCGACGCAGCAGGGGACCTGCCACAGACGGTCGACCGCTTGGGCATCACGCGGGGTCGCCCGGTGCTCGTGCTGGTCGGCGGCGCAGCCGGGATGGACGAGACCGGCCTGCGGCTCGTGGAGGAGGTCTTCCGATCCGCGGTCATCCCGGTCCTCGTCAGCTGCCGAGGCGCCGTGGTCGACGGCGGGACCGATGCCGGGATCATGCGGGCGATCGGCCGGGCCCGGTCAGCCGGCGGTGGAGGATTCCCCCTCGTCGGGGTAGCCGCCGAAGGAACGGTCGCGGTGGGCAACGGCGACCAGCCGGCCGGCGGGGACACGGCCGAGCTCGAGCCGCACCACACGCACGTGATCCTCGTGCCCGGGAGCTCCTGGGGTGACGAGTCACCCTGGCTCGCCGCCGTCGCCTCCGCGGTCGCCGGCGAGGAGGCGTCCGCGACGCTCGTCGTCAACGGCGGCGAGATCACCTACACCGACGTGGAGCAGAGTCTGGCCGCCGGCAGGCCGGTCCTCGTGCTGGCCGGAACGGGACGCGCCGCCGACGCCATCGCCGCCGCGGCAGAGGAAGACAAGACAGCCGGGTCCCGCGCCTCCCGGATCGCCGCGTCCCCGCTGACCCGCATCGAGGAGGTCACCGACCCGGACTCCCTCAGACGGTCGCTGCAGGCTGTGCTCGGCCGGTCGTCCTCCGACCGCCACGCCTGACCGGTCCTCGTCGCCGACCCCGGCGGTCCCGGAGCCCGCCGCGCCGACACCTGCGGGCGCAGCGCGCCGCCGGATGGCGCGAGCCGGCCTGGGGCTCAGGCCGCGCTCCTCGGCGAACACCGGCCAGGTGCGCTGCTCGGAGCACGACCGGGCGGCCCGTCCCACCCGCCGCCCGGTCGCGACCGCGCGGCTGGTCGGGCGGGCCGTCGGGGTGGCGCGGCGGCGTCGCGGTGGATGCCGCACGATCTCGTTCCCCGGCTCGAGCGGCTCGTTGCGACGGCTCGACTCCCGCGGCTCCACAGACTGTCGGAGGCAGTCCCGGTCCGTCAGGGCCGGGCCGTGGGCGCGGGGAAGGGCCCTCGGCGAACCGCCTGCTGCCGTGGCCGGGACACCACGGTTGCGAGGAGGACGGTGACGCCGCCGTGACGGCCGTGGCGTAGGTGTTGCCGGGTGGGCACACACGCGGGCGTTCCGGTGTCGGTGCCGGCGACGGGCGATGTGGCTGCCGCACCGGCCGAGCTCGCGGGAACCCGGGACCGGGTCCACCGCGACGCCGCAGCCGCCGCGGCCGCCGCGGCCGCCGGGACCCGCCACGGCGAGATCGCGCTCGAGCAGCAGGCCGACCCGGCGGCGCGCTCGCACGCGACCTGTCCCGGTCGCATCCGCGGGGTGAGCACGCTCGGCGTCCTGGCTGCGCTGGAGGAGCGGCTGCGCGAGCGCCGAGGCGACCCGGACCACCGGCTGTGCCCGTTCTTCGATCTGATCGGCGGAACGAGCACGAGGGCGATCGTCGCGACCGGGCTGGCGCGCGGGATGGCGGGCGCGGAGATCGCCGGCTTCTACGGGAGGTTCGGCTCGGTCGCGTTCGAACGCCGACGGCTGTGGCAGACGTGGCGCTCGCTCTACGGCGACGGGGGCCTGGTCACCACGCTCCAGGACACCTTCGGCGCGGACACCGACCTGCGGCCCGAGCACCTGCGGTGCCTGCTGACGGTCGTCACCCGCAACGCGACGACGGACTCCGCGTGGCCGATCAGCTCCACCCCGGCCGCGAGGTACACCGCCCCCTCCCGCCGCGACTGCGATCTCCGGAGCCCGCTCTGGCAACTCGTCCGCGCCAGCACCGCGGCTCCGGTGTTCTCCCCGCCCGAGGTCGACTCGTGGGATCCCGACGACCCGGACGAGTCGTTCGTCTTCGTGGGCGGCGGCACCACCGCGTACGACGACCCCGCGTTCCTGTCGTTCCGGATGGCGACCGAGCCCGCAGACCGACGCTGCAGCCACGGCGGCATCACCGACCGTGAACTGCACGACCTGATCCCGATCGATCCGCGGGTCCAGGACACACCGCTGCGGCTGGACGTCCACACCGGCAAGGCCTTCCGCTACGCCCGGTACGACGCGGAGCCGACCGACGCGGGACTGGCGGAGTTGGGGCTCGGCGGGCTCGCTGCGCACCAGCTCAGGAAGACGGACGAGGTCGCCAACCTCCCCGACCTCGAGACCGCCGGCCAGGCGCTCGGCGAGCGCGTCAGCCTGGCCCACCTCGGCTCGTTCGCGTCATGAAGCGGGCGTTCGTCATCCGGCCCTTCGGCGTGAAGGAGGGCATCGACTTCGACCGCACGGAGTCCGACCTGATCGACCCGGTGCTGAACGGACTGGGGATCACGGGCCGCACCACCGGCGAGATCCTGGCGGCCGGGAACATCCGCAGCGACGTGTTCGAGCGGCTGCTCGTGGCCGACCTCGTGATCGCCGACATCTCGATCCACAACGCGAACGTCTACTACGAGCTCGGCGTCCGGCACGCCCTGCGTGACCGGATGACCGTCCTGATCCGCGCTCACGCCGCCGAGGTGCCGTTCGATCTCCGGACCGACCGCTACGTCCTGTACGACCGGGACGATCCGGCGCGAGCCCGTGACGCGCTGAGGGACGCGATCGAGCAGACCGACGCGATCCGGCGCGCCGACAGCCCGGTGTTCACGCTGCTGCCGGCGCTCCGGCCGGTCGACCCCGAACGCCTCAAGATCGTTCCTTCGGACTTCGCCGAGGAGGTCAGGCAGGCAGCACGCGAGGGCGACCTGCCGCGGCTGGCCGTGCTCCAGGACGAGACGGTCGGCTTCGACTGGGCGATCCCCGGCCTGCGACTGATCGGCACCGCACAGTTCGACCACAGGGCCTGGCCGGACGCCCGGGCCAGCTGGGAGGCCATCCGCCGCGAGCTGCCGCGCGACCCGGAGGCGAACCTCAAGCTGGCGACGATCTTCCAGCGACTCGACGAGTTCGCGCGTTCGTCCGAGGCCATCGAACGCGTGCTCGCCGACCCGTCGCTCGACGACCACGACCGCGCTGAGGCGCTGTCGCTCAAGGCGTCGAACACGAAGACGCAGTGGTGCACCGCATGGCGTGGCGGCGCCGAGCCGGCGGTCACCGCACTGCGCTCGCCGCTGCTCGACGAGGCGCGCAGGACCTATGACGAGGGCTTCCTCGCCGACCAAGACCACTGGTACGCCGGCATCAACGCCCTGGCGCTGACCCGGGTGACCCGCCTGCTGGCCGACCTCCACCACGAGGTGTGGAGCGAACGGTTCGAGGACGACGACGCGGCCGACCGCGAACTCCGCCGGCTCGCCGTCGCGGAGGCCGAGCTCGCCGCTGCGGTCCGCCGATCGCTCGACGCCGCGGCCGCGCGACGCCTGCGCAGGAACGACGGACCGGACGTGTGGCTGGAGCTGACGCGCGCCGACCTCCTGTTCCTGACCTCCGACCGCCCGGCGCGGATCCGGCATGCCTACGCCGAGGCGCTGGGCCGCTCGGACGCGACCAGCGGAGGGTTCGCCGCCGAGGCCGCCGCGCGGCAGATCCGCCTCTACCGCGACCTCGGGGTGTTCGCGGAGACGGCCGCCGCGGCGCTCGAGGGCCTCGGGGTGCCGGAGCAGCCGGCACCGCAGCCGGACGTGCCGCGACCGCGGGTGCTCGTCTTCGCCGGGCACCGCGTCGACGCTCCCGACCGCGCCCACCCGCGCTTCCCGCGCACGCAGGACGCCGAACACGCAGCGGCTCGCATGATCGCGGAAGCGATCGCCGACGAGCGGGCCGCGGCCGGTGACGGCGCGGTCGAGGGCATCGCCGGCGGCGCGAGCGGCGGCGACATCCTCTTCCACGAGGCCTGCCACGCCGCCGGGATACCGACCACGCTGATGCTCGCGATCCCGCGCGACAGCTTCGCCGCCGCCTCCGTCAACGACGCCGGCGCCCAGTGGACCGAACGGTTCCGGCGGCTCTGCAACCGCGGCGCCGTGAAGGTCCTGTCGGACAGCGCGGAGCTACCGGGTTGGCTCCGCGTCCGCGGCGACTACAGCATCTGGCAGCGCAACACCCGCTGGATCCTCCACACCGCGCTCTCGCGCGCCGACACCGACGTCACCTTGATCGTGCTCTGGGACGGCGGAGGGGGCGACGGGCCCGGCGGTACGGCGGACATGGTCGAGCTCGCCCGTCACCGCGGCGTCAAGGTGGTGCGGCTCGGTACCGCCCGCCTGCTGGGGCCGACTCCTCCGGAGGACCTCCGCTGAGGAGGCAGCCCACCCGGAACGGCTGCCCGGCTGGTCGGTGACCCCGGCAGCTCGCCTCCCTCGCCGCTCCGGCGGCGTGCTGGCCGAGCTCGCCGCCAGCCACGGCGGGGTGACGCCGACCCCATTGCTGCGTTCCGCCGATCCGACTGATCCCACCGCCCCCGACGACGGCGCCGTCGGCGCATTGCTGCAGGACCTCCACCGTGTCGGCAAGCGGCTCCGCCCACCCCTCGACGACGGGCACGGTGCCCGCCGCGGTACCCACCGGGTCGTCGACCGCATCGACGAAGCCACCCACACCGTCACCGTTCCCGACGTCGCCCACCGCCGCGACGCCTACCGGACCGGCCGCTGAGAACTCACGGCTCCGGTGAGAGACGTGTGCCCCCTTCGAGCGCGCGCACGTGCGAGCCCTCGACGGCACAGACCTCGAGGTCCAGCTCCCCGAGGGCGCGCAGGTGGGCCAGCAGGTGCTCGTGCAGAGCGGGCCAGACGCCGGCCCCGGTCCGGTTCCACAGGCGTCGTCGGCAGATCATCCCCGAGCGGCCGACCAGCGTGGTGGGCGGCTGGCTCCGGCGCGGAACGTCCCTGGCCGGCGGAATCGGCTCCAAGAAGGTCGAGGTGAGTGGTCGACTGGAGACTCCGGCCCGATCTCCCCGGGCTCCGTCAGGACCATCAACTCCCGGGACGGACGGTCGAACGACTTCCAGAGGAACCTCGTCAAGCGCCGCGGCGACATGCTCTTCGAGGCCGTGACGCTGCACCGCCGCTTCCGCTACGCCGTGCTGACCGGCTTCGTGTTCCTCGACAAGGGCGCCCGCCACGACGACACGCCGCGGCGGCGGTCGACGTTCGACAACGCCTTCCAGCGGCCGCAGCTCTTCACCTGCTTGCCTGAACGAAGGCACCGGTTGGCGCGGAGATCACGGTCACACAGCCTGCGGTGGCCAGGCCCATCCCGACGCGCGACTTCGATCTCGTGGATCGCCGCACCGCCGAGATCACTGACCTACTTCTGCAACAACCGCTCCAAATCGGCCAACTCACCCGCCCCGACCTCGACGTCTTCAGCCTGGTGACCTTCACCCAATTCGGGTTCGACCAGGCCTTCATCCGGATTGATCCGATCCAGCGGGACAGCGCAGACGAGTTGGCCATCGCGGTCACGTACAACTCGCAGTCTCATCACTTTGCTCCTTCGTTGGAGGTTAGCCGTTCTACCGATTGACCGCAGTGGTCATGGCCATTCCAGGCCAGCAACCATCATGGGTTCAGGCTAGACCACCCTTGATCCTCACCGTGACGGGCGAACCCGTTACACGCAGTCCAACGCGATGAACAGGACCGGGGAGAACTTCATGGAAGTAGACGATCACCCCTCCCGAACCGACTTCCGGTCCTGCGCCAACGACGTCGAAGACCGTCATGCCGGAGAACGCGGTCATCCGATGGATCACTTCTCCGGGACCCTGGACGAACTGAACGGTACTCCAGGTCATGATGCACTCCTTTCCAGCATATATGGGCGAGGGGACTCGATACGTGCTTCACAGAGTGGCCCTGACTGAGTAGCTCGCAGAACCACAATGGCCCTACGCCTGATCAGGGTAGAAAGGGCGCGTCACCGCCACGTCACCGCCACGTCAAGGTCGACAATCCTCGTCGTCAGGGTCCTGCTTCGGTGGTTCGAACCGCCCACCGAGCCGGAGGCTCCGGACATCCCGAGGCGGCTCTTCTCGTCTACTGAGTTCCTCCCAGTAGGAGTCGGCGCACCCGTGACAGGTGTGGTCTGCGCCGCTGATCGAGGCTGGAGCGAGTCGTCTGCGGCTCCGGTCTCGGCTCCTCGACGCAGGATCCCGCCCGGCGTCACTCGACTCCCCGCTGCGCCGGTCAGATGGCCGCCGCGGCGGCCGACACGTTGATCAGCCCGGATCCGGTCGCCAGGTCGCGGCCGGGGAGGGCTGGGTTGTCGAAGCACGGATGGCAGCCCCCTGGGTGTGCGGGACGCTCGTGGCGTCTCCGGGGAGCTCAGCCCTCGCTCCTGGGCCGGAGGCCGTCCTGCTGCTGCGCCAGGTACTGCGCCGTCGTGGTCAGGCGGTCGACGCGTGCCAGCCGCCGTCTCTCGAGCTCGCCGAGCCGGCTGTCGGGGGCGACGACCACGAGCGAGTCTGCGTGGCGCTCCCAGACGTCGAGGCCCAGGGGCATGTCGAGCAGTTCGTCGACGTTGCTCCCGGGTCCCGGCGTCAGGCGCGCGATCCACGTCTCCTCACTCGTCCCCATGCACACCGTCCTGTGATCGCTCGAGGACGCGCTGGAGGAACTCCAGCGCTGCAGGCCGATTCTCCTCCCAGCAGGGGTCGATCTGGCTGGCCGGCAGGATGAAGCCGCCCTCCTCCCAGGTGGCCGGTCGCAGTTCGACGGTGAGGGACACGGCGTCGTACTCGCCGTAGGTCCAGTCGGTGGTGTCCCCCGCCGTCGGGTACAGCTTCGACGACTGCTTCGCGGTGTAGGTCCTGCCGTGCACCTTGCGGATCTGCCGCTCCATGTCCTCGGCGAGATCCCGCATGGCCTGGCGGTCGGACACGTCCTCGATCGGGCTGGGGGTGTAGCCCCACGGGTAGAGGACCAGCTGCGAGTAGCTGTGATACGTCAGGACGCCGCCGAACAGCTGTCCGGCGACGAGGTCCCGGACCGCTCGCACCTCCGGCTCGGAGAAGGCCCGGGGGCCGATGTACGTGTCGTCGGCGGGGACGTGGCTGGAGGTGCTGACGTTCAGCGTGCCCCACATGTAGCCGTAGTTGCGGTTCGGGTCGACCCCGATGCTGCCGTCGTGGTTCCGGCGCCGGTTCTTGCGCCACAGCCGGTTCGCCGGGACCTGCGTGTACTCGTGCCCGTCCGGGTTGACCATCGGGGCGACCCAGACCTCGCCCTGTTGCAGCCACCCTTGCACGGGGTCGGACGAGGAGTGCTGGAGCAGGTACTCGGCCAGCCGGTAGGGGACCTCGACGGAGATCCACTCCCGGGCGTGGTGGCAGCCGAGGAAGGCGACCTTGCGGGTGCTGCCCCGGCGCTCACCGATGCGCAGGGCCCACAGCGGCCGGCCCTCGACGCTGCGCCCGATCTCGTGGAGGTCGGCGATCTCCGGGTGCTGCTCGGCCAAGCGCCGCAGGTCCTGCTCGAGGGTCGCCGCCGTGTGGTAGCCGGTGACGGCGGCGTCGGTCGCGAACGTGGACAGATAGGGCTCGATGGTCTGCAACTGCTCGACGCCGTAGCCCATGGCCTCCAGCCGGGCGGTCTGTGCCTCGTCGGCCTGCAGCACCAGGTGGTCGGGCGTGACCTCCCACACGTCCAGCCCGAGGGGGGCGGCGACGAGGTCGCCCAGGGAGACGCGGGCGCTCGGGGACGTGACTCTCGCGATCAAGCCGGCCATCGGTCTCTCCTGTTCCAGGGATCCGGCGCAACAGGACCTGCCCATCCGACGCCCCGGGCGGGTCCGGGTGCGAGCCCCACCTGCGGGCTGCGGGGCCACGTCGGGCGGGTCGACGCGTCAGGTGCAACGGTCCGCGTCGCCACGCTAGGCCGGACTCCGTCACAGTCCCGTCACAGCCTCGTCACCGCCCTCGAGCGCTCCTGCCGATGTCGTGACCTCCGGTGGGATCCTGACCGACCGTTGCCGGTCGGATCAGCGCGGCGACCGGACGGGAGCGAGCCGCTCGCCGCGGTCCAGGTCGAGCGGCTGGCCCGGGCGGTCCCCGAACCGCCACATCCGCATCTTCGACCTTCGCTGGGGTGAGAACACGAGCGCGATCGACCCGACGTCCCGGGAACCGTTCCCCTCGCGCACGGAGGCGCCCGTGTAGTGGATGCCGAGCCGGTGGTCCGGCAGCCGCGCGGTGTTCTTCGACGTGGTCCGCTGCATGGCCTCCCGGATGGCCTCGGTGGCCAGCAGGTGCGGGAAGTTGTACTTGCCCCCACCGCAGACCGAGGAGACGAGCGCGACCTCCGCGTGGATCCTCTCGACCAGCTCCAGGTTGATCCCGTGCTTGGAGGCGTGGTGGGACACCTTGAGCACCTGCGCCGAGAGGTGATCCCTTCCCCGGGCCGCGGCCAGCTCCCGGTAGAGCGGCGTGTCGTACTGGCGGTGCAGCTGCGGGAAGTCGGCGGTGACGTGTGCCCAGGAGGTGGTCTGCGCGTCGGCGCCCAGGACGAGCGTCCACGGGGAGTCGAGCCGGAGGTAACCCCGGTTGCCCTCGTGCCGTTGCTCGCCCAGTTGCTGCGCGATGCGCGCGGCCGGGAAGTCCACCTTCAGGACGATCGAGGAGTCGTTGACCTCGACCCCGTAGGAGTCGTACCGGACGCGCAGGGAGACCGACGGCGCCAGCACGGTGATCTTCACGTCGCCGACCCAGCGCGTCATGCCGCTCGTCGGCTGGGTCCGCATGATGGAGCAGTCCTCGAGCAGCGTCATCGTCTCGACGAACGTCGCACTGGGGTGGTAGTAGCCCGGCTCCCAGAAGTCACCGATCCGGCCGGCACGGCCGAAGCGCTCCAGGAACTGCGGCATCCCCCCGATGTGGTCCTCGTGCGGGTGGGTGGCCACGACGACGGGGAAGACGTCCTGGTTCGCCTCGGGGTCGAGCAGCAGCTCCGCCTCGGTCAGCGAGTCGAGCAGGCGGAGCAGCTTCGTGGAGGTGGCCACGTCCACGATGAGCGCCCGTCGCCGTGTCCGGTTCTCCCGGTCGGCCGGCAGGAGCAGCACCTGGGTGTCCCCGTCCCCGACGTTGAGGAGGAAGTAGACGAGGGCGTCGGGCTCCTGGGTCACTTCGCGGACGAACTCGCCGGGCGCCGCCGGTCTCAACAGGGCGGCCGGGAGCCGTCCGGGCGGCTCCACAGCCGGAGTGGCCGCCGGGACGACCGGGCCCCGCCACGGGCGGGCGCGGACGTGGTGCGGCTTCGGGGAGGCCTTCGGGCGGAGGACCTTGTCGGCCTGCCGCCTCGTCACCGCCTCGGCCTCGGTCACCACCGGCGCCATCGCGGCGTAGTAGGCGAGCTTGGCGACCGTCCGGGCCTCGGCGCTGACGTCGTACACCTCCCCGACGAACACGTCGGCGAGCCGCAGCTCGGCGTCCAGGGAGACGTCGTCCCCCGCGGCCAGCCTGGCCTCCACGGCCGGGGCGATCCGGACGGCGAAGGCATCCCCCACGCGGGGCTCCCGGCTCAGCCAGCCCGCGTAGAGCGTGTCGTGCAGCTCGGCATGGTGGACGACGACGTGACCGCGGTCGGCCGGGACGTCGAAGCGGAGCCGCCCGTAACCGTCGGCAGCAGGCCAGGGGCTCACGCCGAGCGTGGTGAGGACGCCCACGTTCTCGTCGACGACGACGTAGGACAGGTCCCGCAAGGACTCGTCCGGCACGTCCTCGGGCGGGACGGCGGCCGGCCGCCAGGGTCGCCGGACGTCGGCGAGATCGCCCCCGTCCTCCGTCGCCGCGACGGGCCGGGTCTCGGTCGCGGTCATCGCGGCGACCGGGGGACGACAACAGCAGCAGCGAGCACGGGTCCCTCCTTCGTCAGGGCACGCGGCGGAGCACGACGACGCCGCTCGCGGGGACGACGAGCTCGAGCCGGTCACCCGCGGCTCGCAACGTGTCCCCTCGGTTGCCGACGCCGTAGCCCCCGTACCGGTGCGCGTCGGTGTTCAAGCGCTCCTGCCGGCCCCCGCCGCTCAAGGCGGGATGCCTGGTCGAGTAGCCGGGCCGGTCGTACGGGCTGGTGGGAGGAACCGACGACGAGGACCTGCTCCGCTGCGTCGCCGCGCAGGAGGGCCAGCAGCCGGCCACGGTCGTCGCAGTGCACGACCCTGCAGGGCCCGGTGCGCACGGCGGACGGGTCGCGGCCGTGAACGAGCAACGTGCGAGCCCGGGGACGTACTCGGAGGACACCCGGACGGCGCGGCCGGCCACGCCGCTCGCCGCGGCCCGTCCGGCCGTGCGGCCGTGGACGTCGGGCATGGCGCTGTCTCCTCGCCTCGATGCCGACCTCTACCGCGGTCCCGACCTCAGGTCGGCGTCACCAGCCGGGGGGCCGGCGCCGGTTCGGGCAACCGCGGTCCGTAGCGGTCCTCGCCGTTCCTGGTCAGCTCGATCCGGTCCAGGACGCTCGGGTGGATCTCGTCGCCGGGACGGATCGGGCGCCGGTGCCAGCCGCCGCCGAGCACCGCCCAGCCGATCCCGTTCGTGTGCACCCTCCCCCGCGCGAGGTCGCGAGGGAGGTCCTGTCCCGGCGGAACGCCCAGGATGTCCACGTAGGCCTTCCCGTCGACGCGCAGCCCTGCCGCCGCGGCCTCGTCCGTCATCCACTTCAGGGCGATGTCGGAGAGCCGGTGGTCGTCCAGGAACACACCGCCGACATCGCTGTGCACGCCCGCGAACCACATCTCCCTCAGCCGGTCCCCGGCAGCGGCGACCTCCCGCTCGTCGAAGCGGTACTCGGCGTACGGGCGCCGGCGCTCGTCGATGGCGAGGGCGTGCCGGCCGCACCGGACGTTGGACACCTTGCGGGTGAACGGCCAGTGCGCCTGCTCGTACTGCGCCTTCCAGTTGAGCCAGCCGACGCTCTTGACGGTGTCCCAGACGCCGAGGAAGTCGATCTGCGGGCTGAACGGCTCGGGGAAGTCCGGATTGCCGAACCGACGGGTGAACTCCGACCGCTGACGCCAGAACGCCTGCTCGGCGGCCTGGCTCTGGTCGCGCTCGCCCGGTCGGGCGTAGAGCTTCAGGGCGTAGGGCACCAGGTTGTCGGCGCTGGGGCGCAGCAGGCCGACCGTCCGCAGCATCCCCACCAGTGCGCGCGCTGTGTACGCCCCGCGGCTGAAGCCGAAGACGAAGACGCGGTCGCCGGGTCGGTAGGTGTGCATGAGGAAGCGGTAGGCCTCCTCGACGTTCTCCTTGACGCCGTGACCGATGACGAGCCCGCTCACGCGGGTGAACGACCGCCCGAGCGAGGTCGTGGCGCTGCGGTCCCCCATCGTGCCGACGCCGGGGTCGTAGTAGACGACCTGCGCTGCGTCCTTCTCCGCGAGGTCGTACAGCCGCGCGACATTGGTCGCCCCGGACTCCGGCTCGTTGCGCGTGCCGTCGAGGCAGATGACGAGGTTCCGGCTCATGTCCCCTCCTGGTGTCCCGGCGGCCGCGTGACAGGGGCACGCCCGGAGGACCCGTTACGCCACGGACGGATCCACGCACGGGTGTAGTCGCCGACGCGTCACCGACGCGTCACCCGGGGCGGGCCGACCGTGAACGAGCACCTCGAGCACGCCTACAGGGAGCTCGGGTGTTGCGACCGGCTGTCCACGGTCCTGCGCCAGGGCCGAGGGTCTGATCGCGACTCGACCCCAGGATGTCGAGGCGGCGCGCAGGGACGTGGGACATGGGCCCGACAGGAGCCCGCGCCGGCGTCTCAGCGGCCTACCGACGCGACCGGAGCCGACGCGAGGTCTCGCTGGGCGAGGTTGTCGTGCTCCCCGACGTGCGAACCGGGCGTGGCCTCGTCCGTCGGCGTGTAGACCGACGCCAGCAGACGCGCCTGCGTGCCCGCCGGGGGCACGGCCGGCGCCGGCACCCTCGCCCTGACGACGACGTCCGCCCCTGGCGGCAGGGTGAAACCGCACGCGGCGGACAGCGGCGGCAGGAAGTCGACGGGGTAGCTGAAGTCCGTTCCCGCCACCGGTTGGATCGCGAAGGCGACCACGAACGCTCGCGCGCTCGCCGTCCCCGCGTTGCGGACCCGGGCGTAGCAGAACGCGTCCTGGCCGGGCAGCGCTGGCTGGTGTGCCGTTCCGCCGTCGTCGGCCTGGCGCATCCACAGGTCCGCCGAGCTCGTCGTCGGCGACCCGTCGCCGATCCGGAGGTCGGCGGCCGGATCGCAGACCAGCAGGCCGCGCGCGTGGAAACTCTCGAGCATGGCCATCAGATGCCGGCCGCGGTACTCGGGCAGGGCCGCGTCGGTACGCATCACCGCCTCGGCACCGTCGGGCATGCTCGACGAGGCGACGAGCAGGTGGTGGGACAGCGTGACGGTCTTGATCACGGCATCGCCGGCAGCGACGCGCTCCGCCGAGACGGAGGAGTCGCCCCCGACCGACCGGTAGACGTTCCACAGCGCAGCGGACCAGATCTCCCCGTCCGCGTGCTCCCGGTCGGTCCAGTCGTCGGGGTACACCTTCGTCCCGTCGACCCGCCGCAACCCACCCCGGTCGCCGAAGATCCACGGCTCGAAGACCTCGCGCATGAAGTCGTGCTCGGCGAAGAAGATGCACGCGGCCATGTCCCCGTAGCCCTCCCCCATCGCGCGGGTCTCGCGCCGCTGGGTGATCGGGTTCCGGACCCCCCACCCGGGTACCTGGTCGTCCTGGATCGCGTGGCCGTACTCGTGCACCATCACGTGCGCGTCCTCGGCCCGGTCGGGCCTGCAGGGGCCGGAGTTGGAGAAGTGCAGGCCCTTGTCGATCGGCGAGTAGAACGCGGCCCCCACGCTCTCGTCGTGCGGATCGCACGGGATCTGCGAGTTGCGGGCGGTGGTGATCCGCGGTCCGCGACCGCCGTCCTGCAGGTAGCGCTGGAACGTGTCGATCGCGTAGTAGACGTTGACCGCCTCGAAGCGTTCGTCCCCGCTGGAGTAGGCGAAGGCGTCGGCATCAGCCTCCTCGGGGAGGAGGGTGTTCGGTGCGGAGAAGTTCCGTATGGCGGCGAAGGGCCCGACCAGCCGGTGCCGGCCGACGGTCGCATCGAAGGTGATCTCCCGCAGCGGGCGGGTCTGCCGCTCCGCGTCGACCTGCGAGCGGGAGCTGCCGGGGAAGCCGCACCCGCTGGTGGTGGCATCGGGATCCCGGAGCCCGGCGTCCCGGGCGGTCACGACGGGGTTGGGGTCGAAGACCAGACCCGACCCGTCGACGTACGTGATCAGGTCCTCCCGGTCGAGCACCTCGCCCGTGGCGGCGTCGACGACGACCCGCCAGTCGTGCGGCGGGTTGCGGGTGGGCACCAGGACGACGAAGACCCGGCGCAGGCCGTCCTCCCCCGGCCGGTAGGCCTCGGTCGGCGCCGGCGGGTCGATCCGGAGCGAGGGGTGCTCCAGCGCCTCGAGGGCAGCTCGCTGGGCCTCCTCGGCGGTGACCGCCCGATCCCCCGGACCGGTCGCCTGCAGTTCGGGCTCCCGATCGAGGTCGATCTGGACGACCCGGTCCTGCTCCGCGTTCGTCGCAACGAGGATCTCGGTCTCCAGGACCGGCAGCCCGTCGAGCTGCTGCTGGTACCGGACGACCCGTCCGAGCGGTGTCGTCGCGCTCTGCACCTCGGCCAGTGCCTCGGCGGCCGGTATCCGGAGCTCCTCCGCGTGGTCGACGAGGAACTGCTTCACCTCGTCGGCTGCGTCCGAGGCCGCGTCCGACCGCGGGAGTGCATAGCTCCCGCGGACCCTCATGGAGCGGTCGCCGAGTTCCTCGACGTCACCGTTCTCTCGGAGTGAACCGTTCGGCATCGCTGCGACCTCCGGACCCCACCCGAGCGGGATGACATGTCGTCGACGGTGGCTGTCTCATCGTCCCCGGGCGGCGGCCCGCCGCGGCCGTCGCCGGGTGTCGACGGGGATGCTGTGGGAGACCGGTGTGCGGGGGCAAGAGCCACCACCGCCGGGCGGATACGCAGTGGTGCGTATCGCCCGGCCGAACCGAGGCACCCGAGACTCCTCCGTGCCTGCTGACCGGATGCCGGTGGAGGAATCGCATGACGACCTACTACGACGACTCGGTCAGAGGTCACGTCACCGCCGACGACGACGGCAACGTCAGGCACATCAGACACAGCCAGGAGCTGAGCGTCAGCGAGCACAACATCCCGGTCGACGCAGCGAGCGCCTATCTGCGGGACATGGCCGACGTCCTGGGGCTCGCCGGTGACCTGATGGACAACCTCCACGTACCGGCCCAGGACGAGGCGCCGGAGGACACCGGTGTGGACTACCGCCTGGAGGACGAGAAGACGCTCTTCGACGCAACCACGGTGAGCTTCACGCAGACCTTCTTCGACGTGCCCGTGTTCCGCCACGGGATCTCGGTCAAGGTGAAGCAGGGGCCGAACCGGGTCGTCGGGGTCACCAACAACACGGACCCCGGCCTGGAGGGCTCGTTGCCGAGCGCTGAGCGGATCGCGTTCTACCGCGACCTCTTCCGGGACGGCGCCGGTTTCCTCCCGCGGGCCGAGCGCGAGGCAGGAGAGGCCACCGACCTCCCCGCCGAGGTGACGGAGGCGGCCCGGGTGGTCCGGCGCATCCTCGGCCTCGCTGACGAGGATCCCCCGGCGCGGGACGACGACACCCCGGCGACCGGCCTGGTGAACGGGCGCCTCGTGGCCTACCGCTACGACCCGCAGCGGCGCTTCGCCGGCCGGCCCCAACCCGGCAGCGGGCGGGGGACGGCCCCGGCGGACGAGGAGCCCCCCGCGGCTCCGGAGGGTGACCCGCCACCGTTCCCGGACATCCCCCCGGTCCACGAGTCGATCCAGCCCGACCGCACCTACCTGTGCGCGGAGATGGTCTTCCGGCACGACCTCCCGGAGTACGGCGAGCTCGTGTGGTTGATGCTCGTCGAGGTCGAGACCGACTCCATCCTCTACATCGAGTGCCAGACCTGCTTCGTCAACGGCCTGGTGTTCCGGGTCGACCCGCACGTGGGCAGCGGCGACCTCAGCGTCGACGCGGGCGACGGCGACGCGATCCTGGAGAAGCACGACTCGGTCGAGGTCCTCCAGGACCTCGACGCGCCGGTCGCGGGCACCCAACGCCTGCGGGGCACCTACGTGGTGATCAGGGACGTCGAGAACCCGGCAGTGCCCGCCCCGACCCGCCCGCCGGGAGTCGACTTCGACTTCGCGCCCAGGACCAACGACTTCGCGGCGGTCAACGCCTACTACCACCAGACCCAGCTGTTCCGCCGGATCGCCGACCTGGGTTTCCCGATCGCCACCTACTTCGACGGGACCACCTTCCCCACGCCCATCGACCACAGGGGCAGGATCTCCACGTCGGACGGCGTCGAGATCAACGCCCACTGGGCCCCGAACGGCAGCGGCGGAACGGGCCACCAGTGCTACGCCCTGTGCGACGTGTCCAACACCGCGCAGCCGCTGGGCCGGGCAGTGGACCCGTGGGTCCACTGGCACGAGATGGGCGGCCACGGGACGCTCGGCGACCACGTGGGCAGCGGCACGTTCGGCTTCGCCCACAGCGCCGGCGACGGCCTGGCCGCGCTGCAGATGGACCCCGAGTCGGCACTGCGGGGGACGGCCGACCGGTTCCGCTACGCGCCGTTCCGGCCCTCCTTGGTGCGCCGCTTCGACCGCACCTGGCTGTGGGGCGGGCCCGAGGACGACGGGGGCTACGGCAGCGAGCAGATCCTGGCGACCTGCCACTTCCGGCTCTACCGCTCCATCGGCGGCGACCACCCGGACGTCGGCCGGCGGCGGTTCGCGTCCCGCGTCGCCACCTACCTCATCCTCCGCGCCATCGGGCAGCTCACCCCCGGCACCAATCCCGGCGACGCGCAGTTGTGGTGCGAGGAGTTGCAGGAGGCCGACCTGGAGAACTGGATCTCCGAGGGCCTCTCCGGCGGCGCCTACAACAAGGTGATCCGGTGGGCGTTCGAGAAGCAGGGCTCGTATGGTGGCCAGCCCCCGGCCGTCGACGTCTACGTGGACGACGGCCGGGCGGGCGAGTACCCGTTCCAGCAGGTGTACTGGGACAACCAGTCGATGTGGAACCGCCAGGCCGCCGACGGGCTGCCGGGCCACCAGAACGCCGTCGCGGGCGCGACGAACTTCTTCTACGCGAGGATCGACAACCGCGGGACGTCCGACTCCGGGCCCGTGACGGTCCGGGGCTATCACTGCCTGCCGGGCGCCGGGCTCACCTGGCCGAACGACTTCACCGCCATGTCACCCGCCACCGGCCTCACGGTGTCCGGCGTCGCGGCCGGCGGCGGGACGGGAGTCGTCGTCGGCCCGTTCGAGTGGGTGCCCAACGAGAACGTGCACGGTCACGACTGCGCGCTGATCATCGCCTCGACGGACGGGGACCCGAGCAACGTCGTGCACTTCACCGGAACGGAGTCCGTCCAGGAGTGGCGGTTGGTGCCCAACGACAACAACGTGGGCCAGCGCAACGTCGTCATCGTGCCCGGCGGCGGGGGTCCCGAGTCCCTCGTCGCGTCCCTGGCCGATGCGGTCTTCGTCGCCGGCAACAACCTGACCCGACCCGCGCGCATGCGCCTCCAGGCGACCCTGCCCAAGCTGCTGGCCGCCCGCGGCTGGTCGCTGGACCTCGGGGGGGACGAGGCGGGGTTCCGGCTCGCGCCGGGCGGGAAGCGCACCGTGCAGATGCGCCTGGTTCCCGGCGACTCCTTCGGCATCGACGAGGTCCGGGCCGCGGACGACCGGTCGATCGAGCTCCGCCTGTTCGCAGACGAGACGGAGCTCGGAGGAGTCCGCTACACCCTCGATCCGGAACTCGAGGGCTGATCGGGACGCGAAGATGGCCGGCAACTGGGAGGTGGCGCCACCGCCCCGGTGGGTCGACGGCCTGCTGGCCGTGCCCATCGACATCAGCACGATCAGTGCGTCGATCATCTTCGACGCCGCGACCGGTTCGGCCACGGTCGATGCGACCGTGACCTACACCGTGGGGCCGACGGGCGGAAACCCGTTCTTCGACCTGCGCCAGGCGGTCTCCGAGGGCTGGCTGGACGGCGAGCCCATCCCCGCCGCTCACCTGGCCCACCGCGACTTCGGCCACGGGGCCTTCACGGATCTGCGCGTCGTCGAGTCGCTACAGGCCGCGGGTTCGCAGCACACGCTGCGCCTGCGCTACCACCTGGGGCTCCCGGACAGCGAACCGGGCGGTTCCTCCCCGCCCCGGCTGGAGTGGGCGGCGGGCGGCCGGCTGACCTTCGCGCTCGGGATGTCCGACCTGTGGCGGGCGCGCTACCTCGAGGCGTGGCTGCCGGCCAACCTGCCATTCGACCAGTACGCCCTCGACCTGGACATCCGCGTCGAGGGCACCGCAGTCCCCCACGCCCTCATCACCAACGGCACCGTGACCACGAACGCCCCGAACCACTGGACGGTGGCGTTCCCGGCCCGGTTCAGCTCGGTGTCCCCGATGCTGGAGATCCGGGCCACCGACGCCGTCCGGAGCGCCACCGGGACGGCGACCCTGCCGGTCACCGGCGCCGAGGTCACCATCGAGGTGTGGCGGCCGGTCGGCTCGCCCGTCGACCTCCCCGCCCAGATCGATGCGGTCCGCGGCCACCTCGTCGCCAACGAGGAGGACTACGGCGGCTATCTGCACGGCCACCGCTTCGTGGCCTTCTTCCGCGGGACCGGCGGCATGGAGTACGAGGGCGGCACGACGACGTCGCCGGAGGCCCTGGGCCACGAGGTCTTCCACAGCTGGTTCGCCCGCGGCGTCAAGCCCGCCGGACAGGCGGACGGTTGGTGGGACGAGGGGTACACGCGGTTCCACGACGAGGGCGCCGCCGCTGCCGTCCCGCTGGATCTCACCGCTCCGCCGGTTCAGCTGTGCTCGCGCGACCCGTGGCAACGGCACACACCCTCCACCGCGTACGCCGCGGGCAGCGCGCTGTTCGAGGGCCTCGCTGCCCTGCTGGGCGCTGAGGCGCTCAACGCCCACATGCGCTCGCTCTACGCCCTGCGAGCGGGCCGACCGCCGATCTCGACGGCGATGCTCGAGGAGCACCTGGTCGCGCGCAGCGGAGATGTCCGGGTCGTGGACGCCTTCCACCGGTTCGTCTACGGCCTGACCGACCCCGCGCCGGTTCCCGACCTGTCGTTGCACGCCGACGCCGCCGCCCGCGACTCGCCCGATCTCTGGGTGCGAACCGCCACGACGGCGATACCGCTCATCAGGATCCGAGATCCGGTCAGGACAACTGGTTCCACGCGCGCGTGCACAACAGGACCGGTGGGGGCTCGGCGGCGCACTTCCTGGTGACCTTCCGCGCGATGGCGCCCACCGCGGACGAACCCGCCTTTCCGGCCGACTTCTTCCCGGCCACCGCGGCCACCGCGGAGTTCGACCTGGCACCAGGCCGGACCCGTGTGGTGACGGCCTGCTGGCCGCGCGCGGCCGTGCCTCCAGCGGGCTCCCGGACGACCCTGCTCGCGGCGGTGCTCAGCCGCTCCGCCGGCCCGCCGCCCGGGGAGCGCATCGACGAGGCCGGCTGCCTGGCCCGGAAGGACGTCATCGTGGCCGAACCGGAGGACCGGGCGCCGTCCGGCGCCTGATCACGCGCGCGCCGCCACAGATCGGCCGGACCTCGCCGGCCCTCCGCAACTGGGTCCGACGACTGCCGCCAAGCGGCGGCTCACCCTCCCTCCGGGGCGGGTGGCACCGGGCAGCCGACGGATGCGCAGCGCAACGCCACCGGAGTCGATCCCCCCGCGCACGATGAACCAGCCCCCCGATCGCACGGAACCCGGACCTGGTCCACGACCTCGACAGACCACCAGCGCTGATCGTCGCTGGACGTCACTCCACTCGCCGCGTGCACGTGGAGGACCGCGACACGTTGTCGCGTCTGGTGCCCACTGCGACGATCCCGGCATGGGTCGACAGCTCATCCGCACCGACCGCGCTCCCGAGTCGCCCCTCTACAGCCAGGGTGTCCGGGTCGGGGATCACGTCTACGTCTCCGGGATGACGGGCACCGACCCGGCGACGGGCGCCCTCGTCGGCGAGACGATCCAGCAGCAGACCCGCCAGGCCATCGCCAACTGCCTGGCGGTCCTGGAAGCCGGCGGCGCCACGAGCTCCGACATCGTGGAGGTCGGCGTCCTGCTGACCGACCCGACGGACTTCGCCGGCCTCAACGAGGAGTACGCGCGGGCGTTCCCGACCGACCCGCCTGCGCGTTACGTCGCCAAGCTCGGCGTCGAGCTGCCCAGGGTCCTCGTCTCCATCCGGATGACCGCGATCACCTCCTGAACGGGTCCGATCCGCGTCACCCGCTCCAGCGCCCCGCTCCGCCGTCAGACCGCGGCGGTCCCGATGAGCCCCTTCCGGGTGACCAGGGCGGCGAGCTGCTCCTCGGAGAGCCCCTCGGTGCCCTCGGGACGGCGCGGCACCACCATGTAGCGCGACTCCGCGCTGGCGTCCCACACCGAGATCCGCGTCCGCTCGGGCAGCTCGAGCCCGAACTCGCGCAGCACGCTCCGCGGGTCGCGCACCACCCGCGAGCGGTAGGCCTCGCTCTTGTACCAGCCCGGCGAGGGACCCAGCAGCGCGATCGGGTAGCAGGAGCACAGCGTGCAGACGACGACGTTGTGCTCGTCGGCGGTGTTGGCGACGACCTTCAGCCGCTGCTCCTGCAGACCGCCGGCCATCGACAGGCCCACCTCGCGGATCGCGTCGTTCGCGTCGGCGAGCAGCCGCTCGGCGAAGCCCGGGTCGACCCACGCGCGGGCGGCGATCCGGGCGCCGTTGGCCGGTGAGCCACCGGCCAGGAACTCGTCGATCCGTCCGTCGATCTCGCCCTCGTCGAGCAGACCCCGGCTCTCCAGCAGCGCCTCCACGTGGCGCACCCGCGCCGAGATCACCGAGCTGGTGTGGTCGCCGCTCATGCGGACTCCTCGATCGGGGTCAGGTAGTCGGCCCACAGCTCCACGGTGACCGTGTGGTCCCCGGAGCCGAACAGGTCGGCAGCCGCGAACCGCACGTGCCACACCGGCTCGGGCGTGCCGGCACGACCTCGGGCCCGGTCGTCGGCCAGCGGGTGGTGGCCGGCCTCCTCGACCAGGACACCGACGGCGCCGCGGACGTACCGGGGCAGCCGGGTGTGCCCGTCGGGGTCGGCGGTGCGGGTCCGCACCCGCACACCGGGAGCGAGGTCAGTCATGCGGCACGTCCAGCTCGTCCGGCGACGCCACGCCCTTCTCCGCCAGCAGCGTGGTGATCGCGGTGAACCAGCGCTCGTAGTAGGAGGCGGCGAGGTACTCCTCCGGCGGCATCCGCTCGATCGCGTCGCGGAACTCGTCGAGGTTGTAGACGCCCCGCTTGATCAGCGCGCCGTTGAGGGCGAAGACGTGGGCCTCCCAGTCGGCGTGGAACGGCGGTTCGTCCGGTTCCTCGACGATCGCCGGGAACCCGGCCATCCCACCGACGTCGTTGATGCGGCTCACCCGCTCTTCCTACCGCGCCGGGGCGGTCGGTCGCCCGGGAACTCCGCTCGTTGCCCGTGCCGTGCCCGCGGTGGGACCCTCTGCGGGGGCGGCCGGGCGCCGCCGGGGCGCGCGAGGGCAGGCGTGCGGTGCGGATCTTCCTGAGCTACCGGCGCGGTGACGCCGGCGGGTACGCCGGGCGGCTGGCCGATGCGCTGCACGAGCGCATCGGTCCGAGGAACGTGTTCCAGGACGTGCTCGACATCGCCCCGGGCCAGGACTACACCGCGGTGATCGACGGTGCCCTCGACCGGAGTGACGCGCTCCTGGCGGTCATCGGGCCGGGCTGGCTCACCGCGTCGACCCCGCAGGGCTCCCCCCGGCTGTCCGCCCCCGACGACTACGTGCGCCTGGAGATCGCCCGGGCGCTGGACCGCGACGTCCGCGTCGTCCCGGTTCTCGTCGGCGGCGCCGCCCTGCCGGCGGCTGCCGAGCTGCCCGAGGCGCTGCAGGGACTGACCCAGCGGCAGGCGGTGGTGCTGCGCGACGAGACGTGGCACCGCGACGTCGACGGCCTGGTGCGGTCGCTGCGGGGTGAGCCGGCGCTGCCGACCGCGCGGCGTTTCCCCTGGTGGGTGGCGCTCGCCATCGCGGTCCTGCTGCTCGGGCTGGGCGGGGGCGCGTGGTGGCTGTCCAGACCGGCCGACGAGGGTGGGGACGACGACGAGGCGGAGCCGGGGATCGCGTCGTGCGCGCCACCGACCGGCGACGGCTGGACCGAGATCGGACTGAGCCCGGACCCCACGGGCACGGAGGAGGTCGAGGGCGGGTCGCTGTCCTTCACCGTGGAGGCCGCCGGCTGGCGCCCGCGAGGACAGGCGTGGCAGGTGGTCCTCGCGACGAGCATGGAGGCCGCGGTCCCCGATGGCGCCTACCACGGCGACTGGCGGTACGACTCCCTCGTCGTCGGGCAGCGGCAGTTCGCGGTGACGTGCTTCGTGCCGAACCCGGAGTTCGTGGACCCCGAGACGGTCGGCGACGCGCTCGTCGGCTTCGACGTCACCTGCGAGCCGGTCGGCTACGTGCAACTCCGGCTCGAGGACGACGCGGCCCGGATCGACGTCACCGATCCCGCCCTCGAACCGGGTGGGTGCTGAGGCCGCGACGCCGAACGGCCGAAACCGCGCGGGGTGAGGCCATCATCGGAGGACCTCCGAGCACGGCGTCGTCAGCACCAGGGGGGCGGGATGACCCACGACGTTCCGGCGCCGCCGCGGCGGTACACGGGCGAGCCACCTGCGGGCACCGACCCGACCTGGGACCGCCTCCAGGACCAGCTGGCCTGGTACGACCGCAAGAGCCAGGCGGCCCAGCACGCGTACAAGCAGACCAAGATCGTCCAGCTCCTCCTGGCCGCCGGCGTACCGGTCGCCGTGGCGAGCGCGGCACCGGGCCTGGTGACCGCGCTGCTGGGCGCCCTCGTCGTTGTCCTGGAGGGCGTCCAGCAGCTGTACCAGTGGCAGACGAACTGGGTGCTCTACCGGTCCACGCACGAGTCGCTGCGGCACGAGCAGTTCCTCTTCCTGGCCGGCGCCGGGCCCTACAGCGGCCTCGAGCGGCACCAGGTCCTGGCCGAGCGGGTGGAGGGACTCGTCTCGCAGGAGCACGCCAAGTGGACCGAGGGACGGCACCAGGCCGTCGCCGAGCCCGGCGTCGGTCCCCCGCGCCCCGACTGACCCGGGGTGCAGCCGCTCGCGCGGCACCGCACCGTCACGGGGCGACCAGTCGGTCACCGCAGACCGGACGCCCCCTGCCGTGGGATCCTCCGGACCCCTGCCGCTCCCTCGACCCCGGGGCAGGTCCCAGGGAGGCACCGTGCCCGACGTCCGCCTGTCCGGCTTCGACGTCGTCGCGCTCGTCGTCGTGCTCGTGGCGCACCTCTACCTGTGGTGGCGGCTGGTGCGGGACACCACCCGCCCGGGCCGGGTCCGGCGAGGGCTCACCGTGCTGCTCGCCGTGCTGGCGCTCCTGCTCACCGCCGCCTTCGTCCTCCCGTACCCCCCGGTCGTGCTGGTGCCGGTGCAGTGGGCGGGGTACAGCTGGCTGGGCGTCGCGTTCTACGCGACCCTCGCCCTCCTGCTGCTCGAGCCGCTCAGGGCGGGCGCCGGCTGGTGGCTGCGCCGGCGCCGTCGTCCCGGCGCCCGGACGTCGACCAGCGGGCCGGAGAGCCCGCCGGAGGAGTCCCGGCGCCTGTTCCTCACCCGGGGCCTGGCGGTGGCAGCGGGCACGGTGGCACTCGGCGTGGCCGGCAACGGGGCACGCGACGCCAACAGCGCCCCCGTCGTCCGGCGGGTGCCCATCACCCTGCCCCGCCTGGACCCGGCGCTGGACGGGTTCCGCCTGGTCACCTTCTCCGACGCCCACCTCTCGTCGACGTACTCGGGGCGGCGTTTCGAGCGGGTCGTCGAGCTGGTCGACGCCCAGCGGCCGGACGCGGTCGCGATCGTGGGGGACCTGGTGGACGGCGAGCTCACGCGGCTGCGCGAGGAGGTCGCTCCCGTGGCCGACCTGGTGGCCGCCCAGGGGGTCTACTTCGTCACCGGCAACCACGAGTACTACGCGGACCCGGTGGCCCTGGTGCGCCACCTCGAGACGCTCGGGGTGCGGACCCTGCGCAACGAGCGCGTGGCCCTCGGCCGCGACGGCGCGACCGTCGACCTGGCCGGTGTCGACGACGTGTCGGCGGCCGACTCGGGGTTTCCCGGTCACCGCACCGACCTGGACGCCGCCCTCGACGGCCGGGACGAGTCGACGCCGGTGGTCCTGCTGGCGCACCAGCCCGTGGCGGTCGCGCAGTCCGAGGCCGCCGGGGTCGACCTGCAGCTCTCCGGGCACACGCACGGAGGCCAGCTCTGGCCCCTCGACTACGGCATCCGGTGGGACCAGCCGGCGGTCGAGGGGTACAGCCGGCACGGCGACACCCAGCTGTACGTCACCTCCGGGATCGGCTTCTGGGGACCGCCCATGCGGGTGGGTGCCCGGCCGGAGGTCATCGTGGTGGAGCTGCGCGCGCCCTGATCAGGCGGCCCGGCGTCCCGGCCGGGGCCTCGTCACCGACCGCGTGAGGACGGCGGCACCGGCGGCCGCGAGCGCCACCTCGGCCCAGCGACGCGAGGGCACCGCGCCCGGCCGCCGCTCCGCCCACACCGGCTGCATCTCCAGGGCCAGCCCCGTCGTGCGCCCGGCGGGGTCACGGCCGAACACCGCGCGGATGCCGCCGGTGCCCGGCAGGCCGAGGTCGAGCCGGAAGGCGTAGGGGTCCGCCTCGTCGTCCGGACGCAGCTCGAAGCCCCGGGCCAGCGTGGGCACCGGGGTCAGGAAGCGCACCCACAGCCGGCCGCGGCGGACGGAGACCTCCAGGCCCGCGCCGAGGAACGCGGTCGCCCGCACGTCGGTGACCGGGCCGGGCACGCGGTACCGGCCGACCAGCTCCCCCCAGACCTCCGGGTGCTGCGGCACGTCCGTGCGCGGCTCGCGGTGCGGGATGCCGAGCAGGTCCTCGAGCAGTCCGCCGATCTCCCCCGGCAGCCAGAACGGGCCCTGGTGGGTGCCGTTGGTGAACGCCAGGACACCGACGCCGTCGTCGGGTGCGACGAAGACCTGCGCGTCGAAGCCGGGCATCGTGCCCTGGTGCTCGACGACGCGGTGACCGCGGCCGTCGACCCGCCAGAACGCCAGTCCCATGCCCGGGATCCGCGGATCGGGCCGGTAGTGCGGCTCGAACACCGTGTCCAGCGTCGCGGGCTGGAGCACCCGGCCGTGCGCGTTGGCACCGCCGCCGGTCAGCGCCGCCAGGTAGCGGGCCATGTCCCGCGGGGTGGAGTAGACGTTGCCGGCCGGGGCGGTCACCGCGTCCCGCCGCGGCACCGGTCGGGGGCCGGCCGGCGACAGCCGGTAGCCGGTGGCCACGCGCGGCCGCAGCCGGTCGGTCAGGACCAGGTCGGAGTCGGTCATGCCGAGCGGGGCGAACACGCGCTCGCGCACGTACCGGTCGAACGGCAGGCCGGTGACGTCCTCGACGACCTGCCCGACCGCCGTCGGCCCGTGGTCGGTGTAACGGAACCGGGTGCCCGGCTCGACGTCGAGCCGCACCCGGCCGCGGTAGTACTCGGCCGGCGTCGGCACCCGTCCGGGCGGGAAGCCGATGCCGTACTGCCGGCGGACGGCGGCCGAGCGGGGCACCTCCTCGGCGATGCCGGCGGTGTGGGTGAGCAGGTGGCGTACCGTCGCCGGCCGCCAGTCGGGCCTCCGTGGCACCAGCCGGTACGCCCGCAGGTGGTCGTTCGCCGGCGCGTCCAGGTCGACCCGTCCCTGCTCGACCAGCTGCATCACCGCGATCGCGGTGACCGTCTTGGTGATCGAGCCGATGCGGAAGACGGTGTCCTCGGTGACCGGTGTGCGTGACGGGATGTCGGCGAGTCCGTGCGCGCAGAAGGAGTCGAGGGCTCCGTTCCGCACCACGCCCACCGCGAGGCCGACACACGGCTGCCGGCCCCGCATCTCGGCGACCCGCGTCTCGAGCCGGAGCTCGTCCAAGGCGGTCATGGCCCCTCCCGTGCAGACAGACGACCGGTGTCCCGCGACGCCACGGGGAACGTGTCCAGACTGCCCGGCGCCGGGTCACCGCGGAGAGGGCGAGAGACCCGACCGACCGCCGACGGACGGCCCTGGGCGGTGCCCACCGCGCGGATCCAGGCTCGTCCCCGGGGCAGCGGCGGAGGACGCCATGGACACGTCCGGTGCCGGGCGCACGGCGGTCGGCACGCGGGCCCACGACCGGACCGGGCCGTGGCGCTCCTCGTCGTTCTGCTGGCGGCGCTCCTCGGGGGATGCGGTGGTGGCGGCGACGACACCACGCCACCGGCGGCGACGTCCTCGACGACCCCGTCCACGACCCACCCGAGCCCCGAGCCGTCCCCGACGGACGAGGCACCCGACGACGAGGCACCCCCGCCCGGCACGGCGATCCCCGGCGAGGGCCTCTCCGCCGAGCAGGCCGAGGCACTGCAGGACGCGGTGGACGGGGGCGCGCAGCCCTGGCGCACCGACGTCGCGGCCGTGGCCGCGGCCTTCGTGGCGCGCGAGCTCCTCTGGGACGACGCCGACGTCGCCCTCGCCGACCCCCACACCGCCGAGGTGACCAGCCCCGCGGACGGGCGCATCGTCGCCCTGGAGCTCCGCCAGCCGGTCCGCGAGGGCGACGGCGGCGGTTCATCGCCGCACCGCTCAGGAGCCCAGAGGCCTTACGCCCCGCCTTGGGCAAACTTCTGCTTTGCGAGGCGCGTAAGTCCCGCTACGTTGTGAGGCACCGCACACAGTCAACGCAGAGCAACCACCCCTGAACCTGAGGTGACCGCTCCTGCGGCGATGACGTGCACCCACGTGACGAGCCAAGGGAGCTCCATGAACTTGACGACCGGCCTGCGGGCCGTCCTCGTTGCCGCCCTGTCGGCGCTGGTGTTCGTCGGCCTCGCCGGCACGGCGAGCGCCGCCCCACCCGCCCAGGCCCAGGGTGCCTCCGACTGCGCCGGCCGCGGCGTGCCGCTCAGCAAGATCTCGATCCAGCTGTACACCTTCGCCGACTACATCGGCTTCGGCGCCGACGCCGACACGCAGGCACGCCACGAGGACGTCCTGCGCTCGCTCGCGGAGATGGGCTACCGCAACGTCGAGCCGTTCACGCTGAGCGGCTGGACCGCCGAGGAGTACGCGGCCGTCCTGGACGAGTACGGCCTCAAGGCGTCGGCCCGCCACGTCGAGGTCGGCACGCACACCGACCCAGCGGACATCGAGCAGATCCTCGAGGAGAACCGCGTCCTCGGCATCAAGTACTTCGGCTCCGGCAGCAGCGCCGGAGCTCCGTGGACCCAAGCGCTGCCGACCGAGGCTGACTGGGTCGCCTACGCCGAGTACCTGGACACCGTCGGCGAGCAGGCCCGCAAGGCCGGCCAGACGCTGATGATCCACAACCACGACTTCGAGTTCACGACCCTCTTCGGCGACCGCACCGCCTTCGACATCCTGATGCAGCACACCCAGGCGAAGAACGTCGTCTCGCAGCTCGACCTCTACTGGGTGTCCTACGCCGGGCTCAATCCGGTCGATGTGATCGAGGAGTACGGCAACCGGATCCAGCTGTTCCACGTCAAGGACCTCAACCCGACCAACGAGGAGATCGAGATCGTGGGCCGCGGCAGCATCGAGTTCCCGTCGATCTTCGCTGCTGCCGGTGGCAGCACCCGCTACTTCGTCGTCGAGCACGACCCGCGCTTCGACGACCCGACGTTCGATCCCTTCGAGGCCGCGCGGGTGGGCCTCGGCTACCTCACCTGCACGACCTACTGAGGGAGCAGCGCTCCGTCGGGGACGGTCCCGGTTCGCCGGGGCCGTCCCCTCGCGCTTGCCGGAGGAGGCGCGGCCCGGTGCACCCGTCACGGACCACTCCCTCGGTCGTGGACCGTCAGGCCGGCCGGTGCCGCCTCGGCCATCCGCGCTACCGCCGTGGCGAGCAACGACACGACACGTCGAGCAGGTCCCTGACGGGTCGCGCCGAAGGGACGGCTATGCCGGCCGGGCCACGGCCCGGCTCCCCGAACTGCTGATGACGGCGAAGTAACGCCGTTGGTTGCCGTCGGTCTGCAGCCGCCCGTCGGGGCGCGTGCGGACCCACTTGTGTCCGACGGTCTGCGACACGTTGCCCCCGATGGTGCACACCCGCCCCGGCCGGACGGCGGTGACGATGTCGCAGTGCGTGGCCCGGATCGTGGCGTCACCGATGTTGTCGTAGGTGGCGCCGCTGTTGCTCCGTTCGGCGCAGACGAGGTCGCCGACCTGCGGCGCGATCTCGGTGACCCGGTACGCCCAGAATGGGTTGCCGGCGTTGCGGTCGAGCCGGTTGCGCCGAGCAGCGCGGATGTAGGTCTGGTGCGCTCGGGAGTAGGCGAAGTGCCCTCCGGCACCGGCGGTCCGCATGACGTAGGAGACGAACACGGCGCTCCACGGATTGCCCTGCTGATAGGCGGCGCGCGCCAGCTGGGCCAGGGGGACCTCCATGCCGACCCCGGTCCGGTAGTACTCCTGCAGGATCGGCCCGGCCGCCCGGTCGGTCTCCACCAGCGCCGGACCCCCTCCGGGTCGCCAGCGGGCGTGTTCCGCCTCGGCGACGCGCGCGATGGCCACCGCCAATGACCCCGCCGCCGGTCTGGGCGCCGGGACCGGCCCGACGCCTCGACGAGCCAGTGCGCCGGCCAGCGCGGCTCTCGTCCCCGACCCCACGACGCCGTCGACGACGAGGCCGGCCGACGCCTGGAAGTCGCGCACCGCGCGTTCGGTGGCGGGGCCGAAGACGCCGTCGGCGGTCAGCGGCGTGCCGAGGGTGGTCAGCGCCCTCTGCAGCGCCACGACGCCGGGACCGCGGGACCCGCGACGGAGTGGTGCGTCCCCGAACGCGAATGCGGCGATCTCGACGGTGTTGCCGCCCCCGGCCTCGCTGAGCGCCTCCACGAGCGCGAGCCCCGTGTCGACCGGTAACGCTCCCGTTCCCCTGCCCGGCTCGGACTCCTCGGCCCGGTCGGTGGACGCGACGTCGACGTACGGGGACCGTCCGCCGTAGAACCAGCGCGTCCCGGCCCGCCGTCGCGTCAGCCGGCCGTCCGCACGCCGGGTCAGCCGGGCGAGGTGGTAGTGCGGCCGCGGCTGGGGATCGTGGACGACGGTCCACCCCGGCCCGAGGGCCCGGGCCCGGCGCACCGCCCGGGCCCGCGCCTGGGACTCGGCGGCGTACCAGTGGTCCCGCCGCCCCGGCAGCGTCTGCTGGCGCACGATGCTCCTCCCCCGGCTACCCGAGCGCCAGGTCCCGGCGCCGGCCGGACCGCACCGGGGCCACCGGGCGCGGCCGGCGGTCCTGCACCGGCAGGGCGGTGACCTGCGGCGCGGCCCGGTCGGCGACCACACCGATCGCCTGGGCGCTGGTCAGCCACTCCTCCGAGTCCTCGGCGACCTGCAGCAACAGCGCCTCGAACTCGGTGCGGCCGCTCTGCAGCACGTGCGGCTGGGCCAGCCAGCGCAGGATCTCCCGGCCGGTGACCGCCATCCGCTGCCGCGGCGAGGTCATCAGCGGCTCATGGAAGTAGCGCGTCAGGACCTCCTCCACGACGTCCCAGGCGTTGTCCGCCCCGAAGACGCGCTTGACGTCGTCGGCGTCGAGGATGCGGAAGGCCTCCTCGAGGAGCTGCATGACCTCGACGCGGAGCACGTTGATGTTGCCGTAGGACACGAACTTCAGGTTGTTGCGCAGGTCGAGGCCGGCCCGCCGGACGACGGCGATGCTGCCGAACGTCGGGTCGTTGGCGCGGTCGCGGATCACGTCCGAGATGCGCTTGTCCCGCCAGTACTGGGCGACGTGCCGGTTGAACAGCGTGAACAGCGGGTGGAACTCCCGGTTCGGGCGGGCGTCGCCCTGCGGCGTCCTCACCCCGTAGCCGAACGCCCGCCGGTACGCGGCGGCCCGCTCGTACCGGGTCCCGCGCAGGACCTCGCGCCGGTCGAACTGGTACAGCCCGTAGGCGCCCGGGCCGGACGACAGCCGGACGGCGCCGTTGCGGAACAGCTCCCGCAGCTTGCGGACGACGCGGAAGACCCCGACGCGTTCGTGCTGGTAGATGTAGTAGAGGTCGCCGATCGCGATGATCCGCTCGGACGTGACCGTCTCGTCGTAGTGCTCGACCCCCTGCGGGATGCGCGTCTGCCCGAACTGCCGCGCCGCCTCCGGGCCGAGCCCGACCAGCTGGGCCAGGCCGCTGTCCGGCGGGATCGGTGCGGCCTTGTCTGCCTCCTCCGCCTGCTGCATGTAGTCGTCGATCTGGCCGACGAGCGCGTCGGCCAGTCGGGGGGTGTCCAGCAGGTCCACCCCGAGCTGGTCGATCGCCTCCTGCCGCAGCTGGGCGAACCGGTCCAGAAGGGCCTGGTACTGCGCCTCGGTGGCCATCAGAACACCTCCACCCTGACGGCGTCGTCAGGCTCGTGCGCTGCGCGGGCAGCGTCGAAGGTCGCGACATAACGCCCCGGATGGACGATCAGCTGGGAGAACGGGGGCTTTGCCTTCCGCGGGAAGTACCTTCTGCTGGCTGGACGATGGACGCGGACGCGGAACTGCTCCCCCGCCTTGAGATACACGGGCTCGCTCCGGTAGTGGGATTCGCCCTCGTCAAAGAGCGGGAGGGCGTAGATCTCGTTGTCCTGGTCGTCCACTCGTTGGGCCGTGAGATCTTCGGCCGGCGCGCCGATCGAATCCTGGACGATGTCGAACAACTGCTCTTCGAGTGCGTCCAGCGCCAGCCGGACCGACGGCGATGAGAACCTCAACCCGTTGCCGTCTCCGCTCAGGACGGCGGCCGCCTCGACGAGGCGGCGCAGCTCACGGGCTCCCGCAGGCAGGGCTTCCTCAAGGGCGACCCGGCCGCCGTCCTTGACCAGGCGTGGACCTTCCTGGGTCGCGAAGTCTTCGGTCCAGTCGATCAGGTCCTCCAGGAAGATCCCTTCACCGGACGTCGCGCCAGCGGGGTAAGGGATCCGGAAGGTCCGGCGTTCGTCCGCGTCGAGGAGCACTGAGTCCAGCGCCGAGCGGAGTTCGTCGACCGAGCCCGACACCACGGCGAGCCGACGCTCCAGGACGACGAGGCGCATGCCGAGGAATCGAGCCTCGTCGGCGCCGCCGAAGAACTTCTGATCGCGGTCCCAACTGGCACGCAACGACACGAGGTCGTCGACGACGATGCGGAAGCTGGTGAGCTGCCGCTCCTCCGCGGCGTTGATCACCGTCCTGTCCGAGCCGGCCTGACACAGGCCGAGTTCCTCCCTGAGCTCCCCGAGTTGGCCACCGATGCGGTCGGGGTCACCCCCGCTGACGACGACCGGGCCCAGCAGCACACGCCACAGCTGGTTGACGCGGTGAACACGCGGGCCGCCGAGCCGGCCCAGCTCCTCGACCAGCTCCCGGGCCTCCGTCTCGATGATCCCCTTGAGGGCGGCCGCTACGTCGTCATCCGCGTTCTCCCTGAGTGCCTTGAGGTCCTGCAGCAGAGGCAACGACCGGTTGACCGCCTCCTTGGCGCGGACGTGGAGGCTGGCCTGCGCACCGACGACCCCGCCGTCGAGCTCACTGTGGAAGCTGGCGATGTTGGGCTTGTGTCGGTAGAGCGTCCGCCCGTGCTGCTCGTACGGCTCGAACGCCTGCTCGAGCGCCGAGACGACGCCCTCGATCTTCGGAGGGCGGCGTCGCCAGCCCAGGACGTTGCCGATCGCCTGGTCGACGGAATCCTTCAGGTCCCTGCTGCGGCGGTCGTCCCGGTCACGCGCAGGCGCTGTGGGAACGGTCCGTACCGGGTAGGCGAGCAGCTCGCGCAGCGCCTTGACCAAGTCCTGGACACCGCCACCACCACCGCCACCGCCGCTCGTCGGTGCTGTCGTCATCCCGTCCTCCCCGGCGTGTGTACGTAGACCGGCCCCACCGGGGCGCGATCGGCGAGCTCCTGCCAGCACCGGCACTGCGCCTCCTGGACCGCGGCGACCCGCGGCCGGCAGCGGTCGATCCCCTGCCGGACCACCCGCACCCAGGCCGGCCACGCGCCCCCGCGGTGCCGCAGCGCGGCGACCGGTTCCAGGGCGTCGTAGGAGACGAGGTCGTCCCGGAAGCGGTCGGCGAGCAAGGTCAGTGCCGTCTGCGCCGCCGCCAGCTGGCGCTGGGCGCCGACCAGGTCGAGCCGCTCCGCGGCCTCGGATGCGAGCAGCGTGCTGTAGTACGCCTCCTCGGCGCGCCCGTCGAGGTCGTCGACGGCCCGCCCGAGCCGGTCCACGACCGACAGGTCGGCCGGCGCGTCCTCGCCCAGTGTCAACCCGAGCGAGCGGAGCTCGGCGCGGAGCTGCCGGCAGCCCTCGGTGAGCTCGGCGAGCGCGGTCGGGACACTCATCGCGCTCACCGCCGTGCGAGGTCGCGGTAGAAGTGGCGGGTGACGACCTCGGGCGGGGCCAGCCGCCGGTCGAAGGCCAGCCGGGCGGCCCCGATGAGGAACCTCTCCGGGAGGATGCCCGGGTCGATCCCCCGGGCCAGGCGACTCGCGGCCTCCTCGATCATCTGCTGCTCCTTGGGAGCGAAGCGGATCACCTGGGCCAGCGACCGGCGGCCGAGGGCCTCGTACTGCCGGAAGCACATGGTGTCGACGACGAGGCGCACGGCGTCGTCGGCCGACTCCAGCAGCGCCTGCGGGAACGGCGCCGCACGCCGGCCGTAGGTGCGCCGCCACGCCCGCTGCGAGCCCTCGGCCTCCTCGGGGAAACCCATCCGCGCCAGCAGCTCGGCGCTGATGAACAGCCGCAGGTACGGCGTCGGGTGCACCGCCGTCGGGTTGTAGGTCCAGACGCTGACCGGTCCGCGGGCCAGGATGTCCATCAGCGAGGCGACGACGGCGGGACCGCCCAGGAGCAGGCCGCACAGGTCGGCGAAGGTCTCCCGGTTCCACCGCCGCCACACCCGCGCGACCTCGGGCGGGTGACCCGCCTCGACCAGCCGGCGCTCGAGGGTCTCCGGGACCACCCGGGCGAGGCCGAGCTCGTTCTGCAGGTTGTGGCTGACCTCGTGGAGGACCGCGCCCAGCGTCCAGGGGTTCACCAGCCGGTGGTAGGGAAGCTGGATCTGCGGGAAGGGGTTGCGCTGGAACCCCAGCCGCCGCAGCCGGACGTCCCGCCGGAAGGTGGCCGGGGTGGGTCCGGCCTCCATGCAGCACATCGGCGCCGGCTGCGGGACCGACCGGGCGGTGCCCAGGCCCAGGAAGGCGTCCTGGTAGCAGTCGAGCGCGATCCGGTCGCAGCCGAGCAGCCACTCGCCGAACCGGCCCTGCCGCTGGCCGAAGAACGCCATGTAGAAGTCCCAGACCCGCTCCACCGCCCGCACGTGCTCGTGCGCGACCTCCCCGGCCGCGACCAGTCGCCGCAGCCGCTCCGGGGTCGGGTCGGCCTGCGCCCGCGAGGCGAGGGCCGCGACCCGCCGGTTGAGCGTCAGCAGCGGCTCTCGCAACCGGGTGATGAGCGCGTTGACCGCCTCCACGTGCCCCTGGGTGGGTGCGGCGTGTCCGGTGCCAAACTCCTCACGGGTGAACGGGCGCAGCGCCAGCGCGTGGCGTTCGAGGTTGCGGGCCTGCGCGCTGGTCCACCGGCCGAGGACCGCGGGCGGCCGCGGCGGCGACGGGCGGGGGTCGCTCCCCCGCCCGCGGTGCGTCGCCGCTGCGGCTGGCGCGCTCATGACCACGCTCCTCGACTGGACCCGGCCGGGTACGTCTCAGCACCGGCACCAGCGCTGCCCGTTGACGACGATCGACCGGCGCGGGACACCGGGCGGGCGACCCGGTCCCCCGCCGTTGGCCTGCGCGGCGCGCCGGCGGGCCTCCGCGATCCACGCCTGGTCCGCCCGGCGGGCCCGCTGGATCACGCGGCGGCGCCGGTCGGGGTGCCGCAGCGCCTGGGAGGCGTGGTGGGCGAACCGGCGGCTCACCAGGTCCAGGGACACCGGCGCGCCGCGCGAGTACCGCCCCGCGACGTCGGCCGTGGTGCGGCGGACGACGTGCGGCAGCGCCTGAACGTAGGGCTTGGCCGCCGGGCTGTTCCACAGCTGCCGGCCCAGCTGCACCGCCCGCTTGGTCAGCTCCGGGACCCAGCGGGCCGCCGCGGGGGCGAGCCTGGCCGCCAGCGCCGGCAGCGCGCCGAGGAAGGCCTCGGCCTCCGACTCGGACTCCGTCTGCGCCGCCATGGCCGCCAGGTGCTCCATGAGCCGGATCTCGGCGGCCGGTGACGTCCCCGCCTCGTACTCCTGGTCGCCGAAGAACTCGTCCTCGGGGTCGCCGTAGGGCTCGAGCTCGCCGGCGGCCGGGAGGAGGTCCTCCATCGTGATCGACATCGCCGCGTCTCCTCGGGGTCGTCAGCCGGTCAGGGGGGGGGGGGGCGGGGGGGGGGGGGGGGGGGGCGGGCGGTCGGGGGCGGGGGGGGGGGGGGGGGGGGGGGGGGGGGGCGCCGCCGGGG